>JACRBO010000602.1 GCA_016219235.1 Chloroflexota bacterium | reverse complement strand
TGCTCATCGCCGATGAACCGACGACGGCGGTCGATGTGACTACGCAAGCGCAAGTGCTGCGGCTGCTGCGCCAGCTGCAAGCGAAACGCAATGCCGCCATTATTTTCATCACGCACGATCTGGGCGTCATCGCGCAGGTGGCGCATTACGTGATGGTGATGTATCTGGGCCTCGTGATGGAGCAAGGGCCGGTGGACGACATCTTCCACGCGCCGAAGCATCCCTATACGCAAGCCCTGCTGCGCTCGATCCCCAGCATCAATTCGACGCCGCGCGAAGATCTGCCCACCATCAGCGGCTCGATTCCGCACCCGTTTAACAAGCCGCGCGGCTGCCCGTTTCATCCGCGCTGCCCGCAGGCGATGCCGGGCAAATGCGATCAGCACGCGCCCAGTTTGCTGCCCGTCGGCGAGCGGCAGCTCGCCAGCTGCTTCCTTTATCACGACGTGGAGAGATCAGAGTGACGGATTCAAACGCGCCCGCCCCTCAACCGCTGCTGGAAGTCAGGCATCTGCGAAAATACTTCCCCATCTACAAAGGCAACTTCTTTCGCAAATTGGTCGGCAATGTTCGCGCCGTCGACGACGTGAGTTTCTTCATCAACGAAGGCGAAACGCTGGGTCTGGTGGGTGAAAGCGGCTGCGGCAAAACCACCGCGTCGCGCTGTGTGTTGCGCGCCTACGCGCCCAGCAGCGGGGAGATGCTGTTCCACGCTGCGGACGGGACCACGGTTGATCTAGCCAAACTGTCGCGCCGCGAACTCGGCCCGCTGCGCTCGCAGATGCAGATGATCTTTCAAGACCCCTATGCGTCGCTCAATCCGCGCATGACGTTGTTCGATATTGTGGGCGAACCGTTGTTGATGGGCGGCATGCAGAATCGTAAGGAACGCACCGATCGCGTGGCGGAGCTGCTCCGAGTGGTGGGGCTGCGCCCGGAGTTTTTGCAGCGCTTCCCGCATGCCTTCAGCGGCGGGCAGCGTCAGCGCATCGGCATCGCGCGCGCGCTGGCGTCCAACCCGCGCCTTGTCGTCGCCGATGAGCCGGTATCCGCGCTCGACGTGTCCGTTCAGGCGCAGATTCTCAATCTGTTGCTGGACCTGCAAAAAGAATTGCACTTGACGTATTTGTTTGTGGCGCACAACCTCAGCGTGGTCAAGCACATTTGCGATCGTGTCACCGTCATGTATGTCGGCAAGATCGTCGAGACGGCGGAGACACAGGAACTGTTCCGCGCGCCCAAACATCCGTACACCGCGGCGCTGATGGCGGCTGTGCCCGTGGCCGATCCGCGCGTGACCTCCGGCAACGTGGAATTGAAAGGCGACGTGCCCAGCCCGGCCAATCCGCCGTCGGGCTGCTACTTCCATCCACGCTGCCCGTTCGTGATCGATCGCTGCAAGACCGAAGCGCCCGACTATCGCGAGATCAGCCCCAATCATTTCGTTAGTTGCCATCGCGCCGATGAGTTGGAACTCGCAGGTGTGGCCGCGTGAACGTTCTCTTCCTCCTGCCCGATCAGCTGCGGCCCGATTTTTTGGGCTGCTACGGCGCGCAGTTCATCGACACGCCCCACATCGATGCGCTGTGTCGCGGCGGCGTGCAGTATCGCCATGCCGTCTCGCCCACGCCCATCTGTGTGCCCGCCCGCGCCTCGCTGCTCACCGGCCTCAACAGCGTGCAGCATGGCGTGCTGGAAAACTACAGTTGGCTGCGCCCCGATCGCGCCGCGTGCGGCCTGCCCAGTTGGCCGGAACTGCTCAGCGACGCCGGTTATCACACGGTCAGCATCGGCAAGATGCACTTCTATCCGTGGGACAAAAGCGAAGGCTTTGCGCAGCGCCTGATTTCCGAGGACAAGCGCCACATCTACATCCACGATGATTACGCCGCGTATCTTGAAGCGCACGGCCTGCGGAAATTTCATGGCAATGAACACGAGCGTTACTTCGAGGACAAGGGCGCGATCAGCAGCAAGATTCCGGCCGAACATCAAGTAGACAAGTGGGTGGCCGATCGGACCTGCGACTTCCTCGCGACCTATGCCGGTGACAAGCCCTTCGCGTTGATGGCCGGCTTCCCCGGCCCGCACTGTCCGTACGATCCGCCGCTGGAATATGCCAATCTTTATCGGCCCGAAGACATGCCCGATAGCATTCCCGCCACCGATGACAGCCGCCTCTTTCGCGAACTCGTCATCGCCATGAATAAGCGGCCGTGGAATCAGGTCGATTACACCGACTTTCAGGATCATCACAAACGCAAGATTCGCGCGCACTATGCCGCGCTCGTCCACCAGATCGATTTGCACATTGGCCGCATCATCGCCGCGCTCAACGCCAGCCGCTTTGCCGACGACACGCTGATCATCTTCGGGTCCGATCACGGCGATTTTCTGGGCGATTACGATCTGATCGGCAAGCACCTCTTCTATGAACCCAGCATCCGCGTGCCGTTGATCGTGAAGTCGCCACAATCGAACGAAACCCGCACAGTTGATGATCTCGTTTCACTAACCGATGTGAGCGCAACCTTACTCGATGTCGCCGGGAGCAGTTTCTCGGCTAAGCACGATGCCATCGTCCTGCCCGGTCTCGATCGGCCCCGCACCCGATCGCGTGAAGCCGTCCTCGGCGCGACCGATCTCGGCCTGATGATCAACGATGCCGAATGGAAGTTGTGCCGCTACAAGAACGGCCACGTCGCGCTATACAACCTGATCGATGATCCGCACGAACAGCATAATCTGGCCTACCAGCCAACAACGATCGATGAGATGAAGCGAATGGACGCGCTCCTGCAACAGTCGTTGCTTGAATCGCTAATGGTCAACAACGGCGATAAATTCGTCGAGAAGTCTCGCTATCAAGGTCGCGGCGAATTTGGGCAACCCGGTTGGCAGCGCCCTTATCCGGCGAGTTTGGCAGAACGTACGTAATCCGTCATTGCGAGGAGGCCGTAGGCCGACGAAGCAATCTCAACGGCAGTCGATAAGAGATTGCTTCGCGCGTACGGCGCTCGCAATGACGATCAATGAGAGTCGCATGAACGGTCGAGAACGAATCCTGGCCGCCTTTCGCGGTGAGGCCGCCGACACAGTGCCCTTCGCCATCAACCTCTATTTGTGGTTCTACTACCACAAATATCGAGGCTCATTGCCGAAGGTCATCGCCCACATGCAGCATCCGTTTGAAGTGCTGCGCCATCTCGGCGCGGACATTCTGGCTCGTTGGGATACGCAGTGGGCGCTGCGCGAAGTCTACACGGCAGGAGAATATTCGGAAGAGTATTCTGGCAATGGCGAACTCGACGCGGTGCGAACGACAGCCTTTCATCATTGGCCGCCGCGCATGACCGATCGTCGCCAGCGTTTCGTTACGCCCTATGGCACGCTCACGCAGCGCTGGGCCTTCACGCCCGAAACCGGCGCGGACTTCGAAGCCGAGCACTGGTGGAAAGAGTGGCGTGAGTACGATGCCGTGCGCTTCATGCTGGAAGCAAAAGAATTTGAATTCGATGCGGCGCTGTATGATCACTGGGTCGAGCAAGTGGGCGACGACGGCGTGATGATGTTGAACCTCAGCGAGTCGCCGCTGAAGCGCCTGCACTGGCTGGCCGGACCGGCGAATGCCTCGCTATTTATGATGGATCATCCCGCCGAGACGAAAGCGCTCGCGCAGATTCACGAGGAGAAAGCGCTGAAGTTTCTGGCGCAAGTCGTCGATCATCCCAGGGCCGACGTCTTCATCTTGCACGACAATCTTGATTCGGCTTTCTATCCGCCCTATTTTTACCGTGATTATTGCGAAAGTTTCTTTACGCACGCGGCCGAGTTGATCCATTCGCGCGGCAAGACGCTGGTCGTGCATGCGTGCGGGCGAAACAAGGCACTGCTCAAGCACATTGGCCGCTCACAGGTGGATTGTCTGGAAGGCATCACGCCGCCGCCGTTGGGCGACGTAAACCTGAGCGGCGTGCGCGAGGCCGTCGGTTACGATCGATTCACAGTGGATGGCGGCATGGACACAGCGCACCTCGAAGTGCAGGCCGACGCGGAACAGGTCATTCATACTTACACGCGCGGCTTATTCGAATCGATGGGCGACAAGCGGCACTTCATCTTCGCGTCGAGTTGCATGACGCCGCCGCCCACGCCGTGGGAAAACATCGTGGCTTTCCGTGACGCCGCGCGCGAATATGGAAGAATAGATTGACCCAGCGTCATTGCGAGGAGGCCACAGGCCGACGAAGCAATCTCTTAAACAGCCTTTCAGATTGCTTCGCCGCAGAGCGGCTCGCAATGACACAGTACAGACCATGACCTCATCCACTTTCAACAACACCCTCAAAGACGCACAGGCCCTGCCGGTTACACCGATCGAGCCGCGTGATTTCGATCTGGCCCGCTACGCCGACTTCGCCGCCGAAGCCGATCAGCGCTACGCCGATTTTCTGAGCAAGCCCGGCGGCCTCGCGGTGTGGCAACGTGTGCGCGTGGGCGAGGTCTTTCGCGATGCGTGCCGTGATATGCGCGAGTCGCTGCGGCTGCAATTGGGCGGACTGCAAAAATCACTGGGTTATGCCACCGACGCGCCGATGTATCTGGAGCCGTGGTACGGCATCGGCACAACAGCCTCAGCCTTTGGTGCGGAGTATGACTGGTTCGAGGGGCAAGCGCCCGCCGTGCGGCCACTGTATCGCTCGATGGATGACGTGCCGTCGCTAGCGCCGCGCGATTTCAATCAAGTATCGATTATGCGGTACACACTGGATACGATTGAATATTTCCTCGATCAAATGCAAGGCCGTGTGCCGATCTCGTGGTCCGATCTGCAAGCGCCGTTGAATGTAGCCACGGAACTGATCGATACGAGCGCGTTCTTCACCGCGATGATTGACCGGGCCGATCGGGTGCGGGAAGTCCTATCGGCGGCGACTGAGATCGTGATCCAGTTTACGCGACAACAGAGTGACTTGATCGGCGATCGCCTGGCACGTCCCGGTCACGGCTTCGCGAGTTCGCGCGCGGGCAAGGGCCTCGGCCTGAGCACCGACAACCTCGTGATGATCTCGCCCAGGATGTACGAGAAATTCTGCGTCGCCGACAACATCACGATCGGCAACGCGTTTGACGGCGTGGCCATTCATTCGTGCGGCGATTATGCCCGCTGGCTGCCCGCGCTTAAGAAGATCAACAACTTGCTGATGGTCGATGCGGCCTTCAGCGCACAAACCGATCCCAATCCGAATACGCCCGAAGCGTTTCGCGATGCCTTCGTCAACACCGGCGTGATCGTGCATGCGCGCATGGTGGGCGAACCGGACGAAGTGCTGACGCTGACCAAACGCCTGTGGACGCCGGGCTTGAAACTAATCGTCGTGACGTATGTGCCGGACCCAACGGCGCAGCAACAACTTTATCGAGACCTTCACGCTCTCTGCGTGTGATCAAAAGGACGTGAATCATGAACGAACACCTGCAAAAGATTTACGACAGCGTGCTCAACGGCGACATGGATGAGACCGCGGGCTTCGTCGAGGCCGCGTTGAACGCAAACCTTGAACCAGGCACCATCCTCAACGAAGGCATGATCAGCGCGATGAAAGAAGTAGGGCGGCTGTTTGAAGAAGGCGAATACTTCGTGCCGGAAATGTTGATCTCGGCGCGCGCGATGCAGGCCGGGCTGGCGCTGCTCAAGCCGCACTTGATTCAGGCCAAAGTTGCGTCGGCGGGCAAGGTCGTCGTCGGCACCGTCAAAGGCGACCTGCACGACATCGGCAAAAATCTCGTCGCGATGATGTTGGAAGGCTCGGCATTTGACATCGTCGATCTGGGCGTGGACGTATCGCCGGAGAAATTTGTTGAAGCCGTCAAGACGCATCAACCGCAGGTCGTCGGCCTGTCGGCGCTGCTCACCACGACCATGCCGAACATGAAGGCGACCATCGAAGCGTTGAAGGCCGCGGGCTTGCGCGACCAAGTCAAGGTGATGATCGGCGGCGCGCCGGTCACCGAAACCTACGCACACGACATCGGTGCAGATGGTTACGCGGCTGATGCGAGCCGCGCGGCGACTCTAGCGAAAACGCTAGTTGGCTAGTGCGATAGTGAGATAGTTGGAGCATATGACAGAAAGTTCTGTGTCTCAATCAACTCATCAGCGCGCGGCCTTAGTGAATGGCCGGATCGTTTTACCTGACGAAGTCGTTGATGATCAAATCGTGCTGATTGAAGACGGCACAATCATCGCAATAACCCACCGTGATGCGATCGGTGATGCCAACCCGATCGATGTCGGCGGCCGATGGATCACGCCCGGCTTGATCGACCTTCACACGCATGGCGCGCTGGGTCATACGTTCAACGAACCGACCAGCGAAGCCTTCACCGCGATCTGCGACGTGAATGCGCGGCACGGTGTCACCAGTCTGTGCGCCACACTCGCGCCCGCGCCGCTGGCCGATCTGAAGCAGTGCTTCGAATATATGCGCACCTGGCGCAGTGAACGACGTTCCGGCGCGCACGTGTTAGGCGGGTATCTGGAAAGCCCATACACCAACCTCACGCAAAAAGGCGCGCTCGATCCGCGCTGCTTGCTGTCGCCCGATGATGGTACAGCAGACGAATTGCTTGAATATGCGGACGTGTTGTGCATCTTCATGGTCGCGCCGGAGTTACCGGGTGCGATCGAGTTGGTGGACAGGATCAATCGAGCAGGCATCGTACCTGCGGCGGGACACAGTTCCGCGCACGATACGCACGTCCTTGCGGCGATGGAGCACGGCTTGCGGCACGTCACGCACATTTGGAGCGCGATGTCGATGGTGGTGCGCGAAGGCCCGTGGCGCAAGCCCGGCCTGCTGGAATCGGCCCTGACGTTTGACGGTTTGACCGTCGAGATGATCGCGGATAACAAGCACTTGCCGCCGACGTTGATGAAGCTGGCTTATAAGTGCATCGGCCCGGATCGACTGTGCGCCATCTCGGATGCAACCAGTGGCGCGGGTTTGCCGAACGGATCACGCTTCGTCATGGGCGGCATGGAGTACGAAGTGACGGACGGCGTTGGCATGATGTTCGATCGATCGGCGTTTGCAGGCAGCACGACGTTGCTCGGCCAGATGCTGCCGATCTTGATCAACGTGGTGGGCATTCCGCTCGTCGAAGCCGTCCGCATGGCGACGCTGACGCCCGCGCGCATCGTCGGTGTGGCCGAACGCAAGGGCAGTCTGCAAGCGGGTAAAGACGCCGACATCGTGATCTGGAATGAGGACTTCACGCCGTGGCGCGTGATGATGGCATGAGCCTTCCAGCAGTGCATGTCGTCGGCGACAGCATTTCGATTCACTATGGGCCATATCTGCCAGCGATGTTGGCCGGAGTGATGGTCTATTCGCGCAAGACTGCGCCCGACGGCAGCCTGGACGACGCAGGCGCGGCGAACGGCGGCGATTCATCGATGGTGCTGGCCTATGTGCAGAGTCTTCAGCCAGAGCAGTCGTTCGACGTATTATTGCTCAATTGTGGCCTGCACGACATCAAGCGTGATCCCGTGACAAGTCAGCCTCAAATCACGCCTGATTACTATGCGGCCAATCTGCGCGCCATTTTGGTTGAGAGTAAGCGATTGGCCCAGCGTGCGATCTGGGTGCGCACCACGCCCGTCATCGACGAGCGCCACAATCGATTGAATACGGCCTTTCGACGCTTCGAGGTGGATGTCGAAGAATACAATGCCATCGCCGATCGTATCATGCGCGAACACAATATTCCGATCATCGATCTGTTTTCCTTTACGCGCAAGCTTGGGCCGGATGTGTATGTCGATCACGTGCATTTCATGGCTGAAGTTCGCGCCCAACAAGCCGCCTTTATCGCGGGGCATCTTTATCAAGGAGCCGCATGAGTTCATTACTGTACGAAACCAAGTATGACGATCTGCCGACGAGTGTGTACGCGACCAATGAAGCCCTGGGGGCAGCGGCGGCCGATGAGGCCGAAGTGATCCTTCAGGCCGCGTTGGCCGATCGGGGTGAGGCCAACATCATCATCGCCACCGGCAATTCGCAACTGACCTTTTTGGAAGCACTGCGCGTTAAGCCCATCGACTGGTCCAAAGTCAACGTCTTTCATATGGATGAATATCTCGGGCTTGAGCCGACACATCCGGCCAGTTTTCCAGCGTTTTTGCGACGGCATTTTCTGGCGAACATTGCGCCCAAAGCGTTCTTCCCCGTGGTCAGCCACAATCGTTTTCCAGAGGATGTGTGCCAGGAATATGCGGCCGCGCTGCGAGCACATCCTGTTGATCTATGCGCGTTGGGTATCGGCGAGAACGGGCATCTGGCGTTCAATGATCCGCCTTTCGCCGAGTTCAATGATCCCGCGTGGGTGAAAGTGATCCGTTTAGCGGAAGCGTCGCGCAAACAGCAAGTGGGCGAAGGGCATTTCAAATCGATCGCTGAAGTGCCTACCCACGCGATCACGCTGACGATTCCGGCGCTATTGGCGGCGAAGCGTGTGCTCGCCATCGTGCCCGAAGCGCGCAAAGCCGACGCGGTATATTGCTCGCTGCGCGGACCGATCAGCGAAGATTGCCCCGGTTCGATTTTGCGCCGCACCGCACACGCGCAGCTCTTTCTCGATCGGGAATCGGCGGCCAGATTGTGATCGACGTCGTTCGCTGGGGCATCATCGGCTGCGGCAACGTGGTCGAGTTCAAGAGCGGGCCGCCGCTATATCAGACGCCCGGTTCCGAACTCGTCGCGGTGATGCGGCGCGATGCGGCTAAGGCAGCTGATTTCGCGCAGCGTCACGGCGCGCGCCGTTGGTACACCCAAGCAGAGGCGTTGATTGCCGATGCCGATGTGAATGCGATTTACATCGCGTCGCCGCACTATCAGCACGCGGCACACGTCAAACTGGCGGCCAATGCAGGCAAAATTGTGTTGTGTGAAAAGCCGATGGGCATTAGCGTGGCCGAAGCGCAAGCGTGCGTGGATGTTTGTCGAGCAAACAACGTGCCACTGGCCGTGGCTTACTATCGCCGCGAGTGGCCTATCGTGCAGAAGATGCGCGAACTGCTCAACGACGGCGCGATTGGCCGTGTGGTGTCGGCGCGCATTCACCTGGCCGATTACTTCGCGGGTGATCCCGAACGACCGTGGCTGACGTCGAAGGCGTTGGCCGGCGGCGGCGCGTTAGCCAATGCCGGCAGTCACTGGATCGATCTGGTGCGCTACTTGTTGGGCGATGTGATCAGCGTGAACGCGCAGTGCTCAGCGCACGCCAGCGGCTTCGAGACGGAAGACACGATCGTGATGCAGATGGAAACGATCTCGCAGGCACTGGTGTCGGTATCGATCACGCTTCAATCGCCGATCAATGCGAATGAGTTCGAGATCAGCGGGACGCAGGGTCGATTGCGCGCCACCTCGCTGGCCGATGGGCAGCTGATCATCGATCGGGCGGGAGAGAAAACGCAAGCCTTGTCCCTGGCGCGATCGCGTTTTGCCCATGCGGAATTCATCGCCGTTTTGATCGATCGACTTCGCTCCGGGCAACCATCGCCCATACCCGGTGAAGAAGCCGTGGCGGTGTGGCGCATCATGGACGCAGCGTATCGAGCGTGCGAAACCGGTGTACGCCAGAGGATAAATGCATGAACTCACGTGAGAGACTGCTCACGGCTTTGAATCATCAAGAACCCGATCGGATTCCGTACGATCTGGGCAGCACGCAAGTCACGGGCATTCACGAAGTGGCCTATCGCAATTTGCGCGCGTATCTGGACATGCCTGAAGTTGAGCCGCAAATCTGCGATACCGTGCAAGGTCTAGCCCTGCCCGATGATGATCTGATTGAAAAATTGGGCGTGGATGTGCGCGGCCTGTTTCCGCTGAACAGCCATAACTGGAACATCGCGCTGACCGATCTGGGTGATCGGTGGGAATACCGTGATGAATGGGGTCTCATTCAGCATCGCCCCAAAGATGTACTGTATTTTTCCGTCGTGAAGTCGTCGCTGGATAGTTCGACGGTGACGGTGGACGACGTGCGCGATTATGCGTGGCCTGACACGGGCGACGTGCAGCGCATCGCCGGTCTGCGCACATTGGCGACGACGTATCGCGCACAAGGCCAGGCGGTGATGGTCAAGGGCGTGCTGGCCGGTATCTTTGAGATGTCGCAGCGTGTGCGCGGCATACAGAACCTCATGATCGATCTGGCGTCGAATGAAGTGCTGGCCTGTGCGTTCCTCGATAAGATGGTGGAGTTGAAGATCAAGTTCTGGGAGACGGCACTGACGCAGTTGGGCGATCTGATCGATGTGATCAGCGAGGCTGACGATTACGGCACGCAAACATCGCAGCTGATCTCGCCGCGCATGTTCCGCAAGATTTTCAAGCCGCGCCTGCAGACGTTGTTTACACGCATTCATCAACTCGCGCCGAATGCCAGGTTATTCTTCCATTCCGACGGCAACATCCGCCCAATTTTGCCGGATCTGATCGAAATTGGGATTGATGTTCTCAATCCGATTCACATCACGGCCACGGGTATGGAGCCGAGCGCGCTCAAGCGTGACTTCGGCAAGGATGTGGCTTTCTGGGGCGGCGGCGTCGAGACGCAAAGCGTGCTGCCCTTTGGCACGCCGCAGGCAGTGAAGGACAATGTGCGCCGCAACGTCGATGCGCTCGCGCCCGGCGGCGGTTACGTCTTCAACACCATTCACAACATTCAGGCCGATGTGCCGCCGCAAAATATCGTGGCGATGATTGAGGCGCTACGTGACGAGTGACGAGTGATGAGTGAAGACTTCGGTGCACTCTATAAACTCTATCGCACAGAACTGCTAGAGCGCACGATTCCATTCTGGCTGAAGTACGGCCTCGATTGGGCATACGGCGGCATCTGTACGTGCCTTTCTGATGAAGGGGAGGTGCTGAGCGGCGACAAGTACGTGTGGTCGCAGCTGCGCGCTATCTGGACATTTTCCGCGCTGTACAACAAGATCGAACGCAAGCCGGAATATCTCGAAGCCGCGACGCACATTTTTAACTTCATCAAAGACTGCGGACGCAACGACTGCGGCGAATGGTATTTCTGCCTGAACGAAAACGGGCAGCCGTTGTTCGATGGGGCAACCAGCATCTATTGCGACGGCTTCGCTATTTACGGCTTCACTGAATTCGCACGCGCAACTGGCAATGCAGAAGCGATCAACCTTGCGCAGCAAACGTATGACAATGTGCAGCCGCGTCTCGCGCAACCGGGGTCGTATCAAACGCATCCACTGCCCATACCGGCAGGCACCAAAGCACACGGCATCTCGATGATCTTTGCGTCGGCGTTTGGCGAGTTGGGTGATTACCTAAACGATCGTGCGATCACCAATGCGGCGCTCGATCACGCGCGGCAAGTGATGGATGTGTTTCGCCGCCCGGCCGATCGGCGCTTGTACGAATTCGTGAACCTCGATGATTCGCTGTTGACCTCGCCGCCGGGCCGCGTCGTGAATCCCGGTCACGCCATCGAGTCGATGTGGTTCATGCTGCATCTGTTTCAACGCGAACACGATCAGGTGCGAATTCAGCAGGCCATTGACACGATTCGCTGGCATCTCGATTTAGGTTGGGATGATGAATACGGCGGCTTGCTGTTGGCGCGCGACGCCGAAGGCTCGTTCTGGGAAAAGAAGTGGGACATGAAGATCTGGTGGCCGCATACCGAAGCATTGTATGCCCTGTTGCTGGCCTACTCGATTTCCAAAGAAGCGTGGTGTCTCGATTGGTTCCGGCGCATCCATGACTATGCGTTCAGCCATTTTCCGGTGTCCGAGTACGGCGAGTGGATTCAGAACCTCGATCGGCAGGGTCGCCGCGTCAACGAACTGGTCGCATTGCCTGTGAAAGATCCGTTCCATCTGGCACGCGCGCTGATTTACAGCGTAGGCGTGTTAGACCAACTCTCCAAGAGCCAGGCATGATTAACATCAAACCAGACACTGTGCTACCCGTCGAACTCGTCTTCAATCCCAATTGGTGGCACAAGACAGCGGGCATCTCGTTCGACGAATCGTTTTACTTCGATGCTGAGACGCGCATCAAGAATGACACGATCATGCGGCGCGTGCTGCATCAAAAGTACAGTGCGCTCGGCCTGGGCGAAGCCGATCCGCAGCCCCGCCCCATCATCGGTTCCATGCACGTCGCGGGTGGCTTCGTGATCCCGGCGCTGCTGGGCGCGCGCATCCGCTTTGAGGCTGACGCCGCCCCGCAGCCCGAACCCGTCCACTGGACGATGGCACAAGTCGAAGCGTTTGAATTGCCCGATTGGCGCAACCTGTGGCCAATGAAGCACTTGATCGCCGATATGGATGCACTCGAAGCGCAGTACGGTTACGTGATCGGTGATCTCAACACCGATGGGCTGCTCAATGCCGCCTACCACTTTTACGGGCAAGACCTGTTCGCCGATTTCTATCACGCGCCCGATCGAGTGCGGCGCTTTCTCGGTCTGGCGGGTGAGTTGATCGGCGAAGTAGCCGCCTACATCAAAAGCCGCACCGGCACTTATTCGATCGCGGTCAATCGGATGGCCGGTCGAGTTGCGCCGACGCCGTTCTTGCACGCGAATTGCTCAGTGCAGATGATCTCGCCGAAAAGTTATCGCGAAATGCAACTACCGATCGAGCAGCAGATGGCCGAAAAACTTCAGCCCTTCGGTATCCATCACTGCGGCGACAATCTGCATCGCGTGGCAGCCGAGTACGCTAAGTTGCCGTTAGCCTATGTCGAAGCGGGCTTGGGATCAGACATCGCAAAGGTGCGCGAGGCGCTGCCGAATGTCTTCTTGAATCTGCGACTTAGCCCGATCCGCATGTTGCAATGCACGCCGCAGGAGATCGCGCAGGACACGGAGAACTTGCTGCGCGCTGCTGGGCCATTGGAGAAAGTGGGCGTGTGCTGCATCAACCTCGATCACGGCACGCCCGACGCTAATCTGTTCGCGATGTTTGAGGTGATCGAGCGCTATCGGCGCTATGGAGCTTGAATCTGATCCACGAAGCACACGAAGGCTAAACTTAGTGTTTCTTCGTGACCTTCGTGGTTCGTCTTGAAATCCAGCTTGAGAACTCTCCGAGGAGAAAAAAGGATGACCAAAGCACACATCGGTTTGACGGGCCTAGCCGTGATGGGCCAGAACCTCGTCCTGAACATGGAGCGCAACGGCTACACCGTGGCCGTGCACAATCGCACCGTGAAGACGATGCAGGACTTCGTCGCGCAGCATCCGGGCAAGAAGTTGGTCGGCTGCGAGACGCTCGAAGATTTCGTCGCCGCACTCGAACGACCGCGCAAGTTGATGATCATGGTGAAGGCGGGCGCGCCCGTCGATGCGGTGATCGATCAACTGATCCCACTGCTTGATCCCGGCGACCTGATCATCGACGGCGGCAACTCGTATTTTATGGACACCGAACGGCGCTCGAAAGACCTTGAAGCGAAGGGCTTGCGCTTCATTGGTACGGGCGTCTCCGGCGGCGAAGAAGGCGCGCTGATGGGGCCGAGCATCATGCCCGGCGGCCAGATTGAAGCGTATGCGCTGGTGAAAGACATCTTCACCGCCATCTCGGCCAGGGTCGATGGCGAACCGTGTGTGACGCACATCGGGGCGCGCGGCGCGGGTCACTACGTCAAGACCGTGCACAACGGCATCGAGTATGGCGACATGCAATTGATCGCCGAGGCGTATGACATCCTGCATCGCGCGCTGGGCTTATCGAATCAAGAATTGGCCGACATCTTCGGCGAGTGGAACAAGGGCGAACTGCAATCGTATCTGATCGAAATCACCGCCGACATTTTCAAGAAGATTGACGACGAGACCGGCTTGCCATTGGTCGATCTGATCCTCGACGAAGCGGGGCAAAAAGGCACCGGCAAGTGGACCAGTCAGAATGCGCTCGACATCGGCGTGCCCATCCCCACAATCAATGCCGCCGTCGAGTCGCGCCTGCTCTCGTCGATCAAAGCCGAGCGCGTGGCGGCCAGCAAGGAACTGTCCGGACCACAAGCGAAGTTCGAGGGTGAGCGTCAACAACTGATCAGCGCCGTGCGCGATGCGCTGTACATGGCGAAGATCTGCGCGTATGCGCAAGGCATGGCGCTGCTGCGTACGGCCAGCCGCGAATATCAATACGATCTACAGTACGGCGAAATTGCCGCGATCTGGCGCGGCGGCTGCATCATCCGCGCGCAGTTCCTCAATCGCATCCGTGAAGCGTACAAGCGCCAGCCCGATCTGCCCAACTTGCTGCTCGATGAAGGCTTCAAAGCCGACGTTGCCAATCGGCAGGGTGCGCTGCGCTACGTCGTGACGACGGCGACGCAGTTGGGCATTCCGTGTCTCGCACTGGCGAGCGCACTGAGTTACTTCGATGCGTATCGCACCGATCGTTTGCCCGCGAACCTGACGCAGGCCCAGCGCGATTACTTCGGTGCGCACACGTTCCGCCGCACCGATCAAGATGGCGTCTTCCACGCCGAGTGGTACTAAATGATCGATCCACGAAGTTCACGAAGAACACTAAGAGAACTTCGTGTTCTTCGTGGATCAAACAGGACTTCATAATGAACCCCGATCGTTTCTTTGATCCCGATCCGACGCAGCGCACGATCGCGCGCGAGTTGTATGCGGAAGTGGCGTCACTGCCGTTGATCTGCCCGCACGGCCACGTCGATCCGCGCCTGTTTGCTGATCCCGATTATTCATTCGGCTCGCCGGTCGATCTGCTAATCATTCCCGATCACTACGTCTTTCGCATGTTGTATTCAAAAGGCATTGCGCTGGAATCACTCGGCGTGCCCCCCTCGCCCATGAAGGGAGAGGGGCCGGGGGTGAGGGTCGTGACCGATCACCGCCAAATCTGGCAGACCTTCGCCGATCATTTCTACCTGTTTCGCGGCACACCGACCGGCGTATGGTTCGATGACGAACTCGCCAACATCTTCGGCGTCGAAGAGAAGTTGAACGGCGCATCAGCACAGCGCATTTACGATCAGATCGCGGCGAGACTGGCCACGCCGGAATTCAAGCCGCGCGCCATGTTCGAGCGCTTCAACATCGAAGTGCTGTGCACGACCGATGCCGCGACCGATCCGCTGACGCAGCATCAAGCGCTCAAAGCGTCCGGGTGGCGCGGGCAAATTCGGCCCACCTTCCGGCCCGATGGCGTGGTCAACCTCGACGCGCCCGGCTGGCGGCCCAACATCGGCGCGTTGACCGCCGTTAGCGGCATCGAGGTGCGCGATTACGTGTCGTTCATTCTAGCGCTGGAGAATCGTCGCGCCTTCTTCAAGGCGATGGGCGCGACGGCGACCGATCACGCCGCAGTGACACCGTTCACCGAAGAACTCTCCACGGGCGAAGCCGATACGATCTTTCGTCACGCGCTGAAAGGTCACGCCACCGCCGATGATGCCACGCGCTTCACCGGCCACATGCTGATGGAGATGGCGCGCATGAGCATCGACGACGGCCTGACGATGCAGCTGCATCCCGGTTCGTTACGCAATCACAACGACGTGATCTTCGATCGCTTCGGGGCCGATAAGGGCGCCGATATTCCAATCGGGACGGAGTACACCCGCAATTTGCGGCCTGTGCTCAACAAGTATGGTAACGATCCGCGCCTGACGTTGATCCTCTTCACGCTCGATGAATCAGCCTATTCACGCGACCTCGCGCCGCTGGCCGGACATTATCCTGCGCTGCGGCTCGGCCCGCCGTGGTGGTTTTTCGACAGCTTCAACGGCATGGCGCGCTACTTCGATCTGGTGATGGAGACGGCGGGGCTGTACAACACGTGCGGCTTCAACGACGACACGCGCGCGTTCCCATCGATTCCGGCGCGGCACGCTGTGTGGCGGCGCGCAGGCGCGAACTGGCTGGCAGGCCTTGTTTCAAGGCATTTCATCGACCTAAACGACGCGCGCGAGATGATGCATTCACTGGCAACGGGATTGGTGAAAGATGCCTACAAACTTTAGGGCAGCACTTCAAAGCCGTTTTGGATCTGATCTATATCTTGATTCGTTGATCGAAGCCAACGACGCGGCCTTAGGCTTAGTCCGTATCAATGGACAAAAACGCTTAGTCGTGGCGGCCCCGATCGGTCATTCGTGGCTCGATCGGTTTGGCGGCGACTCAGCGGCCTTCGATCACGATCACATCTTGAAGTTGTGTCCACTCACTGCGGACAACGCGCGCGCTTTGCGTGTCGGTGTGCCTAATCTCAATCCTGTGCCGTTAGGAGTGGACACCTCAGCGGGCTGCGGCGATCGAATGGGCCTGGCGACACCGGGCCACATCCACGCCTTTAACGCCGTGAAGCAACAATCGGGCGCGCAGCCGGTTGCCGCGATCTTCATGCAGCAATCGATCCGCGAGATGACGCGCACCCATCGCACACCGACGGACGTGATGCGCGATGCAACGTGGGGCGCGTTCGAGGGCGGCTGGCGCGATCGATTGGGTGCGGACGCCGATCACTTGAAGACGCCCGCCGACATTGACGCCTGCGTAGCCGAAGGCTTTAGCTTCTATACAATCGATCCCGGCGCGCACGTCGATAGCGAAGCAGACACGGCGGCGATGGATGCGATTATGCGAAAAGTGGCCGCGCTGCGCTGGCCTGAACTGGAATCGACACCGGCTGAGATGATTGAGCGTTACGCACAGCGCGCGTTCGATCTGGAAAACCAGCGCATTTCGACGAGTGAAGAAGCCGCATGGCGCGCCGCCGCGAAGTACGGCAATGCCATCGCGCACGTGACATTGATGTATCGGCATCTTGCTTCAAAGGGCGTTCCCTTTGAATTGGAAGTATCGGTCGACGAAACCGAGACGCCCACGTCGCATGCCGAACATATCTTCATCGTGAGCGAACTCAAACGCCTGGGGGTGCAGTGGATCAGCCTCGCGCCGAGGTATGTGGGCCGCTTTGAAAAGGGCGTGGACTACATCGGTGATCTGGCCGCACTGGAAGCTGATCTGGCCGGGCATGCAGCGATTGCGCGGGCGTTTGGCCCGTACAAATTGAGCCTGCATTCCGGCTCGGATAAATTCAGCGTGTATCCACTCATCGTGGCGGCGGCGCGCGGCATGGTGCATTTGAAGACGGCCGGCACCAGTTACCTTGAAGCACTGCGCGCGATTGCGCGGGTGAATGCGCCGTTGTTCCGCGAACTGCTCGCGTTAGCCATTGAACGGTATCCGATTGATTGCGCGTCGTATCATGTTTCGGCGGATGTCGCGAAGGTGGCTCGCCCGGCCTCTTTGCAAGATGCTGAATTGCCTGCAATTCTCGATCAATTCGACACGCGCGAGGCGCTGCACGTCACGTTCGGTTCGGCGCTAGCGCAATACGGCGACGACATTCGCGGTACGCTGATCGCGCACGAGGCTGAGCATTACGCCGCGCTGGAAGCGCACTTTATCAAGCATCTGAGGCCGTTTGCACATCGATAAGGCTTTATCGAAAAGTTAGTTCTCCATTAGATCAAGACGAAGCATCCTGAGCGGAGTTCCGCACGCTTTTTGCGGAACGCAGTCGAAGGACGCGGGGCAGGCTAGATTTCACGATTGGGGCGCATCCTTCGACTCCGCTACGCTTCGCTCAGGGTGCATAATCTTCTTCAAGACAGAGGTCTTATGAATCTTCAAGACTTGACGGCACACTATAACTTCAAAAATCGCACCATCGTCGTCACCGGCGGGGCGGGCGTGCTGGGCGGCGAGATGGCCTGCGCGCTGGTGGGCTGCGGCGCGAATGTCGCCATCCTCGATCGAGACACGGCGTTGGCCGAGCGATTGATCCAGCGCTTCGAGCCGACGGCCACGGGTCGCGCCATCGTCGTCTACGGGGACGTATTGCAACCGGAATCGCTGCAGACCGCCACCGAGACGGTGCTTAAGGAGTTTGGCCGCATCGACGGCCTGATCAATGCGGCGGGCGGCAACAAGCCGCAGGCCACGACCTCAGCGGAAAATTCGTTTTTTGATTTGCCGCCGGAAGCACTGCGTTTTGTGTTCGACCTGAATATTCTGGGCACGATCTTGCCCAGCCAGATCATCGGGCGGCGGATGGCGCAGCAAAAAGAGGGCGTCATCCTCAACATCTCGTCGATGAATGCCTTCCGCCCGTTGACGCGCATCCCGGCCTATTCGGCGGCCAAAGCGGGCGTGAGCAACTTCACACAGTGGCTGGCTGTCCACATGGCGCAGGAGTATTCGACCAACATTCGTGTGAACGCCATCGCGCCAGGCTTCTTCATCGGCCAGCAGAATCGGCGGCTGCTCTTGAATGAGGATGGTTCGTTGACGCCGCGCGGGCAAACCATTTTGTCGCACACGCCGATGGGCCGCTTTGGCAATCCCGAAGATCTGCTAGGCGCGGTGCTGTGGCTGCTGTCGCCGGCGTCGGCGTTTGTGACAGGCGTCGTCATTCCGATTGATGGCGGCTTTTCCGCATTCAGCGGTGTGTAGGAATTTCTGATTGTGGATTGCTGAATGCTGATTCACCTACTTGTGCAATGTCATTCCCGTACGTTTCCGACTGGCGCGTCCCCGCTTCGCGGACAGGGTGTGGCGGGAATCCATACTTTTGCTCATGGGTAATGGATGCCCGACAGAAGCTTTCGGGCATGACGACAGACAATCGGCAATCAGCAATCTACAATCAACAATGTGAGGTAGCCTATG
>JACRBO010000601.1 GCA_016219235.1 Chloroflexota bacterium | reverse complement strand
TGTTGGCGGCGGGTACGTTGAACAACACATCGCTGATCGGCTTACCGTAGGTGTTGGGCAGCGTCACGCGCTGCGTGGCTTCCAGTCGATGTGCGGTGTAATCGATCTGAATCGTGAACTCGTACAGCGGGCGCGGCGCGGCGATTTGCGCGGCTGGATTGGATAGGCCGAGCAGGGCGATCAGGGCGAAGATGAGCAGACGAGACATGCCGCGATTGTAACATGTCTGTATTATTCGGTTGACAGCCCCTCTGAAACCAGATACAATTTTCGGCGTTGAGGCAAACTGTGTTGATCACTATTTCTACTTTGAACTTGTGTCAGTGCTCCTGTAGTGGGCGGAGGCGACGGGCGTCGTCTGCGACGCAGGAGCATACCTGCTGATCGAGCGCAGCGCCCGCCGTCTTCCGCAGACCACATCGGATAACGGACGGGCCGCACTCACACTGTTGTGACTCACACTGTTGTGACTCACACTGTTTTGTCAGACAACAGCGTTCCGGGCGTTGGCCGGAGCGCTGTTTTGTTTTCAGGCGAAAAGACTTGTCAGGTGGCGCAGGCGCTGATGCTGGACGGGCGCGCGGTGCGCCACCTGACAGGTCGTGCAACCATTTTCGATAAGGTTAAAGTCCATTCTCAGGGAGAGGATCATGAAGATTGCAAATGATGTCACCGAGTTGATTGGCAATACGCCGCTGGTGAAGTTGAACCGCATCACCGCTGGGGCCGTGGCGACGATCGCGGCCAAGCTGGAGTTCTTCAATCCCGCGCACAGCGTGAAGGACCGCATCGGCCTGTCGATGATCGATGCGGCGGAGCAGGCCGGGCTTATCAAGCCGGATACGATCATCGTGGAGCCGACGAGCGGCAACACCGGCATCGCGCTGGCGATGGTGGCCGCGGCGCGCGGCTACAAGATCGTGTTGACGATGCCGGAGACGATGAGCAAGGAACGGCGCGCGCTGCTGCGCGGCTACGGCGCGGAATTGATCCTGACGCCCGGTCCCGATGGGATGAACGGCGCGATCAAGAAGGCCGAAGAACTGGCCGCGTCTGATCCGCGCTACTTCCTGCCGCAGCAGTTCAAGAATGCGGCGAACCCGGAGATTCACCGCAGGACCACGGCCGAAGAAATCTGGCGCGACACCGATGGACAGGTGGACTTCCTGGTGAGCGGCATCGGCACGGGCGGCACGATCACAGGCGTGGGCGAAGTGATCAAGGCGCGCAAGCCGTCATTCAAGGCCATCGCCGTGGAGCCGGATGCGTCGCCGGTCTTGTCGGGCGGCGTCAAGGGACCGCACCCCATTCAGGGCATCGGCGCGGGCTTCGTGCCGGCCATTCTCAACACGCAGATCTATGACGAGATCATCCGCGTGAAGAACGACGACGCCTTTGACATCGCGCGGCGGCTGGCAAAAGAAGAAGGTTTGCTGGTGGGCATCTCGTCGGGCGCGGCCACGTGGGCGGCGCTGCAAGTGGCCAAACGCCCTGAAAACGCGGGCAAACTAATCGTTGTCATCATCCCGTCGTTCGGCGAGCGCTATCTGAGTACGCCGTTGTTTGCGGGGCTGACGGATTAGAGAAAGTAGATTAGTAAATAAGGAAACAAGTAGATTGGTAGATTAGGGAAGTAGATTGGGAAACAAGTAGATTGGTAGATTAGGAAACAAGTCGATGGGTAGACAAGCAGGGAAGCAAAGCGCCTAATCTACCAATCTACCAATTTACCAATTTACCAATTTACCAATCTACCAATCTACTTGTCTACTTGTTTCCTTTCAGCTGGAGGTCAATCATGTTGAAGACGCTTCGCCGTGATATTCAGTCGGTGTTCGATCGGGACCCGGCCGCGCGCAGCCTGATCGAAGTGCTGTTGTGCTATCCGGGCTTGTATGCGGTGTGGGGCTATCGCTTCTCGCACTGGCTGTGGGTGCATCGCTTGAAGGTGCTGGGGCGCTATGTGTCGCAGGTGATACGCTGGTTCACCGGCATCGAGATTCATCCCGGCGCGAAGATCGGGCAGGGCTTATTCATCGATCATGGCATGGGCGTCGTCATCGGCGAAACGGCCGAGATCGGCGAAGAGGTGACGCTGTATCACACAGTTACACTCGGCGGGACGAGTCTGCAAAAGGGCAAGCGCCATCCCACGTTGGGCGATCGCGTGACGGTGGGCGCGGGTGCGAAGATTCTCGGCCCCATCACGATCGGCCATGACAGCCGCATCGGCGCGAATGCCGTCGTCGTGAAGTCCGTGCCGGATAACGCTGTGGTGGTGGGCGTGCCGGGGCAGAACATCTCACGCACCAGACCGCACACCATCAAAGACAAACCCGA
>JACRBO010000600.1 GCA_016219235.1 Chloroflexota bacterium | reverse complement strand
TGTTTAGAGTCCGGCGACCAACCGGGATTGACGCAGCAGCCATCGGTAGTGAGTTGGATCAACTGCGGCAGCGGCGTCGGCGTCGCGGTAGCGGTCGGCGTGGGCGATGGCGCGACCGTTGGCACTGCGGTTGACGCGACTCGCACGGTGGCCGTGGGTGCGACGATCGGTGGCGCTTCGATCGGCGCCGGATTTGCCGCTGCACACGCGCAAAGTAACAACCCGATCAGGCCAATAGTAAGGAGTCTCATCTTGCCTCTTGCCTCATGCATCTTGCATCATCTCCGGTACCAATCAGGCGGCCACGGATTCTTGAAGTTGTTCAACAGCGGCCCGCCGAATTTCGTCTCGGGCTGCTCGTCGGGATACTGCCACTGGCGCGGATCGTCGAGGTTGCGCTCGAAGCCGCGCTGAAACGCGCCCACTAACGCCAGCGAGTCCCAATCGGCGTCGATCAGGTTGATCGGGTTGTAGGCGGTCAGATAATTGGGGCTGCGAATTTCCAGGTGCAGGTGCGGCGCGGAGTGACACGTCCCGAACGAGTCGCCGCTGACGCCGACGACTTGCCCTTTCGTCACGCGCTCGCCCACATTCAGTTTCGAGCGTTCCGACAAATGGCCGTACAACGTGGCATAGCCCGCGTCCAGTTGAAGCATCAAGTTGTGCGGCGCGGAGCCGTGCTCTTTCGCATCGACTTTGGCGACGACACCGTCGCCGATGGCGATCACGGGCGTGCCACACGGCGCGGCAAAATCGAGGCCAAAGTGCAGGCCCTGCCCCGCCCGATAGGTCGTATCACGCTGAAAGAACGCGCCGACGGTATTGCCGTAGCCGCCACCCAGATACCACGTGCCCGGCCCCGGCGGCTCCGCAAAGGGCAGGCCAAACGGTTTGGGCGCAGTGGCTTGATGGAGTTGTGTAGCAGCGATCGGTTGTGCGGCCATTGTCACGATCAATGCGCCGATCGCAACGAAGAGAACTCTCAATCGCATCGTGTCTCCTCCCAAAATCGAAGTCGCGTCTGTGATTCTATCATGCTCACCACTACCCCGTAATAAAAAGCGGACTGAGTGAATCACTCAGCCCGCCCCTGTTTCCATGTCTACTTGTTTACTTGCCTAACGCCTGCTTCATGTCCTCAATGTTCGTGAACTTCACGCGCGGCCGACCACTCGCCTTACCCTTCTCCAACTCCAATTCATCCAGCCGCTTCCAGTCGGCGTAGGAGAAGGTGTCGGGTTTGCGATCACGGACTAGCTGCTCGATGCTGGCCGCATCGGCGTTTGCAGGTTGTAGAATCTTGTCGGCGCGCAGGTCCTCCAGCATGCACACCACCGTCTCCACGGAGTCGGGCTTATTCGTGCCCACGACGCCGCTCGGCCCGCGCTTGATCCAGCCCGATGTGTACAGGCCAGTCAGGGGTTGCTTCGTCTCCGAGTCGAGTACGCGCCCGGCCTGATTAAGAATCACGCCCCAGCGGTCGTTGAAGGGCACTTCGGGCAGCGGCACGCCGCGATACCCTACCGATCGGAACACCAGGCCGACTTCGATCTCTTCAAATTGATCGGTGGCTTTGGCGCTGAGCGAACCGGTGTCGCTGGAGACGAGCGTGTTGCGCACCAGCCGCATTTTCGTGACGCAGTCGTTTTCGTCGCCGATCAACTCCACCGGTGACACCAAGAAGCGCAGGTTCAATTTCTTGCGCTTGTCCAGCGGCCGATCGACCGCATAGCTTTGCAGGATGTCCACTTTCTTCAAGGCCACGCGATCGCCCGCGATCGAGGCCGCGCTCAGATCATCGAGCTGCGTCTCATCGGCGCGCGCCAGGATGTCGGCCTCTTTCAGTTCGCCCACTTCTTTGATCTCGGGATTGGTGAAGGCGGCCTGCGCGGGGCCGCGGCGACCGAGCAAGTACACCTCTTTGATCTGGCTGTTCGCTAACGCTTCCACTGCATAATCGGCCGCGTCCGATTCCAGCAACTCCTCGTGGCTCAGGCTCAACAAACGCGCCACGTCGATGGCGACGTTGCCGACGCCGACCACCGCCGCGCGCTCGACCTGCAAGTTGAATTCGTGATTGCGAAAATCGGGATGGCCGTTGTACCACGCGACAAACTCCGTCGCAGGGTGGCTGCCCTTGAGGTCTTCGCCGGGGATGCCCATGCGCCGATCGGTCTGCGCGCCCGTTGCGAACAAGATTTGATGATAGTGATCGCGCAGTTCAGCCAGGGTCAGATCTTTGCCGAATTCGACGTTGCCGAAAAATCGGAAACGCGGATTGGCCGCAATGCCGTCGAAGACTTTGGTCACCTGCTTGATCTTCAGGTGATCGGGCGCGACGCCGCCGCGCACCAGGCCGAACGGCGTCGGCAGCCGATCGAACATATCCACGTCGATGACGAGGTCTTTTTGCTTGAACAGGTGCTCGGCCGCGTAGAACGCCGCCGGGCCGGAGCCGAAAATGGCGACCCGCAATGGTTGAGAGGCTGTACCGACAGTCATAACAATCAGCCCTTTTCCACGCGCGTTTGCAGGGTTTCGATCTCGCCTTCGTACTCGTCCAGCGCGGCCTTGACCACATCGCCGATCGAGACGATACCGACCAGTTCGCCGCGATCCATGATCGGCAGGTGACGGAAGCGCCGCTCGGTCATCGTCTTTTCGACGGCTTTGAGATCATCGCCGGGCCGCGCCACGATGACGTCCTGGGTCATGATGCTGCTGACCGGCTGGCCGAACAACGCCTCGTTCTGCGCCGCTTCGCGAATGATGTCGCGCTCTGACAGCAGGCCAACGACCTTGCCGGCTTCATCGACGACGACCAGCGCGCCGATACGTTTGCCGACCAGCAGGGCCAGCGCCTCACGGATCGTCTGGGCCGGGGCGATGGTTGCCACGTCACTGCCTTTTTTCGCCAGGATGTTGCTGATTTGCATCGGTGTGCCTCCATATAAAAAGGTGGGGTGGGGTTAAGGTCCTGAGGTGGTAACAATATACTTCGCACAGAGAGCGAAGTCAAGCTAACCAAAAAGCCCCCGGTTGTTCCAGGGGCATACGTTCAAGCCTTTCGCCAGCACCAGTTGAGTTGATTATCCTTCGGCAACAAACCCGCCGCCTGATACAGCTTGTTCGCGCCGATTGATTCATTCCACGACTGAACGGTGACCAGCGGGCAGCCTATCTGCCGCAGGCGATTGGCCGCATACGCCAGCAGCGCCAATCCCAGGCCGCGCTTCTGAAAACCAGGCACAGTGCCTACCGGCTCAAACTCCGCGTAGTGGTTGACGGGATCAACCCACACGGTACAGAACGCGGCCACTTCATTTTGATCGGACATCACCATCAGATCGAGTTCGGGCACATACGACGGCGCCTGATTCAGAAACGGCTCGGACTCCACCGTACCCGATCGGCCAAACACGGCGAACACGGCCCGCAGATACTGCGGCAGAGCGCCGCGCGTCAACAGCTGAATGGTGTAGCCGGGTGGCAAGTTCACCGGCTCGATCACTGTTGGATCGAGCGGCTTGTGGCGATGAATAAAGTAACCGGGGAACAATTCGTAACCGCGCGACTTCATCAGATCACAGCGGGCCACGTTGCTTTCCATCGCTTCGATCATCAGCGGCTCAGGGCTGCCCTTTTCGAGGTAGCGCGCTTCGGCATAATCCAGCATCGGCTCGATCAAGTCCGGCCAATCGGGGTGGCCGATCAGCACCGCATCCCGATCGGATTCAAAGAAGACCGCGCCCGCCAGCACGCCCGTGTCCGTTTTCCACAGGCGAAAATCAGCCTGCCACGCGCTGTCGTTCAGCAGCACGTCATCGCTGATGCGGCGCTGCGCCCAGATGTCGAAGCGGGCAAAGCTGTACGTGTTCCAGTTGGGCGCAATGGCGTACGCCCCGCGAATGAGCTGCCCGATGCTGAGCAGATCGATGCTGCGTTGATAAGGTCGATGATGAAGGGTCATGATGGGGTTTCCTGATTTTCGCAAGATATGCGCCTCACGGCAAATCGCGGCGGACTGCCGCTGCCGGGTGGCTGCGCGAGCCGCCGGGATCACCGCTGGCTGGCAATGAGTCCAATCCATTCGCTGTCTGCTGTATAAGGCTGGCCGGTCAGATCGCCCCACAGACTATCGACGTGGAAGCCGCCCTGCGACAACTCCGTGGTGATCGTATCGGGCGTATAGTCTTGAAACCAGTTGCGATAGACTGAGATTCGCCCGTCCGCTTCGACGAGGGTATATTGATCAAGCCAGATCGAAGACTGCGGGTAATCGAAACCTTCTTCCAGGACCAGCTGCGGGCCGGGCTTCCAGAAGCCGCTGTCTGCCGCGTACCAGCGATTTTGGTTGCCGTGCCGTTTGCGGTGTTCGCGCGTCGATACATCCAACACAAACTTACCGTGCGGTTTGAGCGCGCGGTGGATATTCTGCAGCAAACGCGCCCGCTGTTGTGGCGCAAGCGGACAGTAGTCGCCGTAGATCAAGAAGGCTGCATCGTATCGCTGCTCGTCCGCCAAATCCAGATAGTTTTCGAAGCGATACTCGATGGGCAAGTGGTTGGCCCGCGCCGATTCACGCGCATACTCGATCGAACGCCGCGAGTAATCAACGCCGGTGACTCGCAGACCCGCCTGTGCAAAACGGCCGGCATACAGACCCGGTCCGCACCCGAGGTCCAGCACGGCATCGCCGGGTTGCAGCGCCAGCGTGTCGATGAGCCATTGAACCGATCGCTCGATCGTTTCCGGCCCGCGGCTGGCCGCCTCCACGGCTGGATCGAGATGGACTTTGAGCAACTGCGCTGAGATGTGTGGATCATCCCAGAACGCACTCTCACCGGGCGTGAAGGGCGTTGGTGGCTGCTGCAGCTCAATCAGTTGTGACAGAATTTGGGGTAGCATGCGTTTCGCCTGTAGCGACAGATTTTTCGGCGCGATGTTTGATGCCCAGCAGCATCTTGCGCTGCATGATAAACGCGCCCGGTTCCATGAACAGCCGATAGATCAGCGTGTTCATCAGGCCCGGCCCGTAGTCGGCCAGCCACCGTTCGACCAGGCGCGTCGTGTGATCGTCAATCGCGGCCAGATGCCAGCCCCAGAGCATGGCGGTGTAATCGCCGGGGCGCAAGCCGGGCATTGCCACGGTCCCGATGCGCGTGTCGCCGTGAACGACCAGCGTGCGCGGCGCATCGACGATGGCATACGGCACGCTGAAGCCTTCGGCGAACGGCATGGACTCGCCCATCTGCGGATTTTGAAATTCGGGCAGTATCCGATCGGCGTTGTGGATGTCCAGCCCTATCGCATTCTCGATGGCTTCATAGCTGTAGAAGCCGCCGCGTCCCTGACCAATCTGCGCGATCCACGGCCACACCCGATCGAGCGCGGCGTCGATCGTGATCGCGTGGGTGGCGTTGAGCTTCGCGCTCGGGATCAGATCGTCGCCGGGCAATAAGCGATCCACTTCTGCGCGGGTCGCCCCCCACTTCAGATACCACGGGCGAATGACCATGAGATACAAGGACGTAAACCCGCCGACAAGGTTGACCAGTTGCCACACACGCTTGAAAGTCGAAGTCTGTTTTGCCATATGAAACCGCCTCGGTCGTTTGCAATCGTCGTCATTTTCAACACAATCGACAGCGTTTAGTTTACCGACAAAGCATTTGACTGTCCTCATTCCAAAGTTGGATTTTGACCGGCCAAAAGAAAACCCTCGTCCGATTTCGGGCGAGGGTCAATCATCTCATGCTGCGTCTCGTAATTTCGTAACTTTACAAGTCTCATAAAATCGTACCGGTCGCCTCGGCATGGATCGGGTTGAGCCGACAGACCCCGGCAGACCACGGAAAGGCAAACTGGTAAGGCGTGAATTGATCCAGCCGGAGTTTGCCCATTAAAGCGGCCTTAGTCAGCCCGTCCGCGCGTTTCGGCAGGCGAATGTGGACCGCCTGTCTCCGGCGCGACAACGTGCTGTGATCGGGCGCACTCAAGGCCACCTGCCTCTGTCTCCAGGAACCAGTTTCGCATAGCCTCTAAAGTCAGCTACACTGCGGGCGCGACCTGTGGTGTAATTTGCCGACTGAGTACCACCGGCTGAGTCTCAGCGGCGGAATGTGTGGGCCGCATTAGCCACACCGCGATCAGACCTACAAACAGGTGCGTGCTGAGCTGCGGTGTATAGCCACTCGCCGCCCACAGGAGCAGCGCCCACCCGATCGGTGTCGGATGCCTGATCGATCCGATCACTACCGCGCCAAACAGCCACAGGCTGATCGCATACAGCGGCCACGGCAGGTACAACGTCAGGCCAATCGACCAGATGGCGATGATGCCCGTCATGGCTGGATTGGCAAAGTGGGCGAGCGTGAAGAGCAGCGCGGGGCTGAGCGCCACAAGATAGATTTTCCGGTTGAAGTGCGCCCGATCGATCCACGCCAACCCGATCGGACTCAACACGATCAGCAGCTCACCCAGATTGAAGATCACATTGGCCCAGGCCGGTGTCGCAGATAAATTCAGGGCCTCAGCCAGCGCGGGCAATAGTTGATACAGCACGCCGCAGAACAGCGCCAACGCCGGCAGCGACCATGCAAACTTGTGGCTCCGTGCCGCCACGCTACGCCAATTCTGCGCCAGCAGCGCGCTGACGATGATCAACGACAACGCGTGATCGATCACGCGCAGCCAGCCGGTCGCTGCAACGAACATCAACCCCAGACTGAGCATCACGCGCGCGATCAACAGCAGCGGCCAGAGGCCATGTCGTCGTTCGCGCCACGCGATCCAGATCACGGCGATGATGGCGAGCAAACTCGTCAGGGTTAGCGCCACCTGCCCGATCGACCCCAGGGCCTGATAGACCGCGATCATGAGCGGCGACTTCGGCATGAACATCGCTGAGCGCGTGAACGTGCGCCCGATCAGCCAATCGACTAATGCGGCGACACTGAGCCAGCGGAAGAAGAGTGGCAAGCGAGTCATAAGGTCAATCCTCGTCATTGCGAGGAGCATCCTGAGCGGAGTGGCCTCTGTTCGCCACGCAGTCGAAGGATGCGACGAAGCAATCCGCAGGCAAAGAGATTGCTTCGCCACAGTGCGGCTCGCAATGACCGTTCAAAGTGTTACCACCGTTTCTGCTCGACACGCCAACCGATCGAGACGCCGATCGCCGTGATGATGCCCACGATCGACAACAGCAGGATCGACAGCAGGCCCAGATCGATCGGCGGCGCCGAAGGCACGACGGCTTCTGGCTTCACAGTTGGCGTGCGGCTCACACTCAGCGCGATCCACGCCGACACGGACTTCTGCCCGTTGCGTTCATTGTTCGCACCATCCCACGCGGCAATCGCCATGGGATAAATCTTGCCGGCTTCAAACTTTACATCGTCGGAACTAAGTGCTGTCAGATCGCGGCTGAAGATCACGCGCCATTTGCCATCCGCATACGCGCCGTGACCCTGCACGGGTTGATCGTCTGAGGGCAGGGTGGTCAACGAACCGAAACCGCCCGCGATAAGATTTTCAACCGGCGAGGTGTGCACCGCCGCGAAAGAATTGCCCGCTGCCAGGGCCGGGACGTAATTGGGATCGGCATAATCGGCGGGGGCGGGGTAAGCCGTTTTCGCAAACGGATATTGATCGACGTTCATATTGGGATACGTTGTTTCCATATCCTGCCGGGCGATGATGTCGGCCTGCCAGTCGGCCTTCCAGTGCCAGACGTTGACGTTGCCATCGGCCTGGCCCATGCAGATGAACGGCTCGCCCTCGACCAGCGGAAATTGCACGGCCACCGCATCACGAAAATCCTGCACGCGCACCGTCGAGGCGTTCTCGGTGGCATCGGCCCATTCCACCAGGATCGCCACCTGTTGCTCATTGCGCAGGGCGCGGGCGGTGATGGCCTTGACATTGGTGTTGTTCAGGCGCGGCAGGGAAATCGTCTGTGCGCTGAGCGGCACATCAATCGCCGTCGATCTTTTCCACAGCACCGAATCGGGATCGGCGAGCGGCAGGTCGCCGTCGACGTGCACGGCCAGCAGCGTCAAACTTTGTGAACTGGCCAGCGGAATCTTGAAGAACGTCAGCGCGATCGCGATGACGATCAAACCGGCGAGCGTTAAGCGCGAACGAGTGATCATAGACCATGCTCCTTTGCCAGTTCATTAGCGACGCAATCCCCGCACGAGAAATCGGGATTGAACGGCGTGGGCTTCAATTCAGGCACGCGCGCCGGCTCTGGTTGTGCGCCCAGCCGCGCCGCTTCGCTATCGACAAACAACATCGTGAGGCTCGCCAGCGCGGCATAGGGGCCGTCGACTTCCGCCTGATCCAGGCGCTGCTTGAACCAGCCGATCCAGCGCGCCAGATGATCGCGCAAAAATTTGCGTTCGGCGTCGATGCAAATCTCGCGGTGGTCAGCCTGGTCGGACTCCTGCGACAGCGCTTCCTTCAATGTAAGGGTGTGCATGAATTCGAGTTCGGCCGAGAGATGATCGGGCCGTTCACGGATCGCGCCGCCGATGTCGAACCCGAACGCCCGATAGAAGCCGGCAATATCGGCCATTTCCTGGCTTTGCCGAAATTCGTGCGGCAAGCCGTATTCAGTCTCGTAGCACAGCGAGCCGGTCAGGCTGAACGCGTGGCGATGCTCGGCCTGAAGATCGATCAATCCGACCCGCACTGCGCCACGCAGTGGGGC
>JACRBO010000610.1 GCA_016219235.1 Chloroflexota bacterium | reverse complement strand
TGATGATGCGGGGCGACCCGAGGCGGCGCGCGATGACTTCGGCCTCGGCCAGCAGGTGACCCGCGACCCCTGAACGCTGCCACATTGGATCGGTCGCCAGCGAGACCATATGGAAGGCGCCGTCATGCTGTCGCCAGGCGAGGGCCCCTGCGATGTCGTCGCGCATGATCGCCACCAGGGTCTCTTCCTGGTCGGCGTGCATCTCCTCGCCGAAGGCCACAATCGTGAGGTGGCCGAAATCCGAGATGAACAGATCGCGCACCCGCTGGCGAACCTGTGGGGCATCGGCGTCCAGCGCGCATCTTTTCAGACCGAAGAACAGGGCGTCATCAGTTTCCTGTTGGACACGGTCATTTACATGGGCCTGATCCTGACGCTGATCCGGCGTTGGACATTAGCGCCGGGCGCGCTCAGCCTGATCTTCGGGATCAACGCCGTGGCGATGGGTTTCCTATTTGATGGAGGGCCGTACCCGATTGTGCCGGTGGCCGCACGCATCGTAGCGGGCGTCGCCATCGATCTCTTGTACCAGCGTCTGCGACCCTCTAGCCAGCGCGTGAGCGCATGGCGCATCTTTGCCTTCAGCGCGCCAATGATCGTCGGCAGTTTGTATTTCATCGGCGGGTATGTGATCGCCGGCCTCAACTGGTCGATCCATCTGTGGGCCGGCATCATCGTCATGACCGGCGTGGCCGGCGTGCTGATCAGTTACGTGTCCGCACCGCCTCAGAGCGCGGGCGAGGTGGTGCGCTGATCGCACTGCCGAACAGGGCCGGCGACTCAGCCCACTCCGCTTTGCTGCGGGGTGCTTTGCAAAGTCGCGTCTGATGAGCCGCCGGCTGATCGTCCACCGGCGTGGACGGGGCCTCGTCGGCGCAGGTCGACGATCGGCGGAACGCCCGTTAGGCGCGACTTCGAGCCCCTGCTCCCCGCTTCTATCGACCGTCTTTTCTCGATAAGAGAGAGGTCGGGGGTGAGGCATGGCGCAGCGTGACGCTGAGGATGCGCCAACCCGCGCGCAGCGTGCCGCCGAGCGTGCCGCTCACTTTCGAGCGACCCGCGCGGCGTGCGTGATAATCCACCGGCACCTCGACGATGCGCGCGCCACACCGCGCCGCTTTGACCAACATTTCGCTGGGCCAGCCGTAGGTCATCTCGTGCAGATCGAGTCGTTCGATCAAGTCACGGCGGATCGCGCGATACGGGCCGAGATCGGTGATCGATAAACCGTAGAGCCGATTCATCAAACGCGCCGTAAGCCAGTTGCCGAAGCGCTGCTGCGGCGGCATCGCCCCCGGCGCGATGTGACCCAGCCAGCGCGACCCCAACACCAGATCGGCTTGCTCGCGCTCGATCGGCTGCAAGAGCGCGGGCAGATCGGCGGGCAGAAAACTGTAGTCGCCATCGAGGAAGATCAGTACGTCCGCATCACGCGCCGTGGCACGCTGCACGCCAGCCGCACACGCATAACCATAGCCGCGCCGCGTCTCGGCGATGACTGTGGCATTGGCCGCACGCGCTTCACTCGCCGTCGCATCCGTCGAACCGTTATCGACGACGATGACTTCGGCTTGAATAGTCGTGTTCACTTCGGCAACCAACGCACCGATGTTGCCGGCTTCGTTCAACGCGGGGATGATGATCGCAACGTTCATAGCGGCAGCGGGGTGGCGCGCAAAAACGATCGGGTGTGCGGCGCGACGTGCGCGGGTGCAGTGGTCAATTCAGCCTTCAAACGTCGCAACGATTCGACATCGTCCACGTCATACCAGGCCGGCAACAACTTCACCCGCAAGCCTTCGGCCTCGGCCAGCGCCAGCGTATCGGCGGTGACGCGCGGCGTGCTCATCTGCACCTCGCGCAGCAAACGCGGCGCGGGCTGCTTCAAGCCGATCAAGTAATAGCCGCCATCATCGCTCGGCCCCAACACCACGTCGACGTGATCGGACAAAGCCTCAAAGGCCGCCGCTAAATGATCGAGTGGCAGCGTTGGTCCGTCACTATTCATGATCGCCACCCGCTCATAGCCGTGCGTGAGATAGTGCGTCAGGGCGTGATCGAGCCGCGCGCCGAGATCGTCGCCGGTCTGCAAAACCCGATCGAACTCCGGCGCGATCCGGGCGAAATATGCTTCGGCCTCACACGGCAGATAAGCGATGGCGGGCTGCACATCGGGCACGCGCCGCACCAGATCGAGCGTGTCACGCAAGAAACATTCGTACAGCGCCGCGGCTTGATCGGGCGACAAGGGCGGCGACAGGCGCGTCTTCGTTTGTCCCGACGCGGGACGTTTGGCGACGACGATCAAGGCATTCATATCGCCCGCCGCCTTTCACGCCAGCGCGCGATGTGCACGACGATGATGGACACGACGTACCCCCACGCGATCGACATGACCAGCGCACCGAACCACGGCTCGCGCGCCTCGATGGGCGGCAAGGGCCGCACCCACAAAAACAGCGGTGCGAAGATCAGCGGCTTGGTCTGCGCGGTGTAACTGAACAGCGCGCCCAGGCGCGCGGCGTGACCCGGCGAAAGCAGCGCCGCAAAGCCCAGCGGCCAGATCGCGTACCACTGCTGAAACCACAAACACGTGACGAGCAAATAAAACATCAAGACGTGAAAAGCCGATCGGGCAAAGCTCAAGTCCGATCGATCGCGCCACGCCCGCAGGCCCTGCGCCAACGCGAAGAGCAGCGTCGCACCGGCCGCGATCAACGCGACGTGATTGCCCGCTGCCTCTTCACCCAATACTGGAATCATCGACACGTAGATCGCCGCCGGTAACGAGGTCGTGAACAGGCGCGCGCGACGTCCCACGTCCAGCGTGTCCGGCCCATGCCAGAACGGCGCAAAAGCGGCGACGATCAGTGCGCCGCCGATCACGGCGCTGTGCGCCAGAAAACGCAGCCGCGCGCGCAACGTGACTAGCTCGCGCCACGCGATGAGCAGTGCCGCGGGAACGAGCAACAGCGGAATATACTTGAACAACGCCCCGGCGATCAAAGCGACGATGGCGAACGTGTAGCGACGTTCGATCAGCAGCCACGCCGCCAGCAGCATCCAGAACACCAGCGTGATGTCGTTGTGCCCCTGCCCGATCGTTTCATACAATCCGATCGGGTTCCACGCGAACAGCACGACCGCGGCCAGTGCACGCTCGGGCGCGATGCGGCGCACGATCAACCCGATCAGCGCGGCGCTGCCCGCCCAGAACGCGCCGAGCATCAGCTTGAACGCGAGCACGTTGGCGAGGAAGCCATCGCCGGCCACGCGCGTGATGAGACCGGCCAACGACTCCCACAACGGCCCATAAGCCGCAACGGTGTGACGCCACGCCGTATAGTAATAGAACGGATCGCCCGGAAAATCCGACGCAGTCTTTTGAAATGGATTCGCGTCATAGACGCTGATGATGCGGCCATGCAAGATGTTATCGAAGAGATCCGCGGCATCGTATGGATACATCAGCAGCAGCGCCGTCCCAAACACACTCGCACCGCCGATCACGATCAGCCACGCGCGTCGATCGGTCACACGCAGCGCCGCCCGCCACGCGAGCCAGTACAAACCGCCGAGCACGATCAGGGCCACAACGATTTTGAAGAGAATGAACGGATCGATTTTGGCGTAGCGATACAGATCGAACAGCGGGCGATCGCCATAGTCAATGAGATTGATCGGCTTGGTCAACGCCCAGGCGTAAATGATCGCGCTCAACATCGCCGCCCCGATCAAGGTCGGTCGCGCGTAGCGATCGGCCACGGGGTTCTGAATGCGGGCCTTCAGGCCCTGAAGTTTGAGAACGAGACTTGGATTTGCCAGCATGGTCTCAACCCAACACGATCGGCAACAACACGCCCAGGCCCAGCGCAAACAACCACACTGCCGGCGCCGGCGTGCCCACCGGACGCCGCCGTCGCGCTTCACGCGCCGCCAGTCGCGGATCGAGCAACAGCCAGTCGTTGTAACGGCGTTCCAACAGCATGAAAACCAGGGCTGTCGACGCACCGTAAGCCAGGTGGCCGATCAACGCGGGCAGCACCGCGCTTGCAGCGCCGGCCGACCAGGTCAATGATCCGCCTAATAGGATCGGCAGCAACGTCAACCAGCCGAGGAACCACCAGACCAGCCCATAGAGCAATCCCCAGGCAATTCCAGATCCCAGATTGGGCGCTTCATAACGAAACAGCAAACCAAAGGTCATGCCGATGATGGCACT
>JACRBO010000612.1 GCA_016219235.1 Chloroflexota bacterium | reverse complement strand
TCTGACCAGCGAATTCATGGCGCTCGATCCGGCCACGCGCCGCAACCTTGAGCTGGTCGATACGCTGCGGGGCAAAGACGCCTCGCGCAGTGTGTCGCTGTTGAGTGTGCTGGATGGGACGCGCACGGCGATGGGCGGGCGCTTGTTGCGCGCGTGGTTGTCGCAGCCACTGCTCGATCGGGCCGCGCTGGAGCAGCGGTTCGATCGGGTGCAGCTATTCTTTGACGATGCGCTGCTGCGCGCGAAAGTGCGCGAACTTCTCAAAGCCACACCTGACCTAGAGCGGGCGGTTAGCCGCGTGATCGGCGGGCATGCCGCGCCGCGTGATCTGGTGGCGATCCGATCGACGCTGGAGCACATGCCGAATCTGATGGCCGTGTTGGATCGATCACAGACGTGGTCACTCGATCCTGCGCCCGATGTGCTCGATCTCTTACAGCGTGCGTTGGCCGACGAGCCGGACAGCGCGCCGCCGGGTGTCATTCGCCCCGGCTACAGCGCCGAACTCGACGGCATTCTGAATGCATCGCGCAATGCCAAAGAGTGGGTGGCGAACCTCGAAAAGACCGAGCGCGAACGTACCGGCATCAAGTCATTGAAGGTGGGTTACAACAAAGTTTTTGGCTATTATCTGGAAGTGACCCATTCCAACACACAGGCCGTGCCGGACAACTACATCCGCAAACAAACGCTGACCAACGCCGAGCGTTACATCACGCCGGAGTTGAAAGAGTACGAGACGCTGATCCTGAATGCGGATGATCGGCTGGTGGAAGTGGAACAGCGTTTATTCAAAGAACTGTGCGCGCAGGTGGTGGCCCGATCGAAAACGCTGCTCGACACGGCCCGTGCCATTGCGCAGATTGATGTGGCCTCAACGTTGGCGGAAGTGGCGGCGCTGAATCGCTACATCCGACCGGAACTCGTGGACGACAACGAATTGCACATCGTCGGCGGGCGGCATCCCGTGGTAGAGAAGGTGTTGAGCGAGACACGCTTCGTGCCCAACGACGTGGCCTTCGATGGTGAGGCCCGCATCTTGATCATCACCGGGCCGAACATGGCCGGTAAGTCCACGTATTTGCGGCAAGTGGCGTTGATTGTGCTGATGGCGCAGATCGGATCGTTCGTGCCTGCGGATCGAGCGCGGATTGGCCTGGTCGATCGCATCTTTACCCGCATCGGCGCGCAGGACGACATCGCCACCGGTCAATCGACGTTCATGGTGGAGATGGTCGAAACGGCGAACATCCTGCATCACGCTTCGGCGCGCAGTCTGATCGTGCTGGATGAGATCGGGCGCGGCACCAGCACGTATGACGGCTTGTCGATCGCGTGGGCGGTGGTGGAGTACATTCACAATCACCCGCGCTTGAAGGCGAAGACGCTGTTTGCCACGCACTATCATGAGTTGATTCAGTTATCTGATCATCTGCCGCTGGTGCGCAATTACAATGTGGCCGTGAGTGAAGAAGGCGACAAGGTGGTGTTCCTGCATCACATCGTGCCGGGCGGCGCAGATCGATCGTACGGCATTCACGTCGCGCAGTTAGCCGGTTTACCGAAGCCCGTCATCCGTCGCGCGGAAGAATTGCTGGAAGAATTGGAGCAGGGTCAGCATGAACACTTGAACGCACCGCCGCCCGACGCGCCGCTGCAATTGAGTTTGTTTGGCGTGAAGAATCCGGTGCTGGATGAATTGGAAAAACTCGACGTGAATGCGCTCTCGCCGCTGGAGGCGCTGAATAAGTTGTTTGAGTGGAAGAGGAAGGTGTAGGTTGGTAAATTAGTAGATTAGTGATTGGTAACTGGTGATTAGTCAACCGGTTACCAGTCAACCAGTTACCGATTACCAATCACCAATCACCAGTTACCGCTTTCGCCGTTTCATTTGTGCCACACTCTTGACGTGTTTATCCACGGACTTTAGTCCCATTGTTGGATTGATCGGGCATTGTTATCATCAAAGCGCTTGACTTTAGCCGAGTCAGGCGCCTCGCTTTTTGTCAAAAGCCGTACTTCAAGAGGAGCAGACAATGCCGGATTCAACGACCCTGAAACGCCGGGATGTGTTGAAGTTGGGTGGCGTAGCCGCGGCTGGAGCCGTGACTGCGCCCGTGCACGAGACCTCACTCGCGCGCAAATCGCCGCCGCAGCCGTTACGGGACGTCACTGCGCCACAGATCGATCGGGTGGTGGGACCACCGCCATTGCCGCCCCTTGGCGTGATCGTCATGAATCGATTGGCGTTTGGGCCGCGCCCCGGCGAGATCGCCGCATTCAACGCGCTGGGCGCAACCGACGAGGCGCGTTTGCAGGCGTGGGTCGATCAGCAGTTGAACCCCAATGCCATCGACGACAGCACGTGCAATGCGAAGATCGTAGCGGCCGGATTGACCACGCTGAACAAATCGCTGGCGCAGTTGTGGGCCGATCACGTCGTCAACAATACGACGGGCGGCTGGAGCGTGCGCATTCAGCCGTTTACAGAGACGCGCACGGCCACGCTGTTGCGCGCCATCTATAGCCGCCGGCAGTTGAAAGAAGTGCTGGTCGATTTCTGGCACAACCACTTCAACGTCTATGCCGATGACGGCAACATCGCGCCGGGTTTTGTGCACTACGATCGGGATGTGATCCGCGCGAATGTGCTGGGCAATTTCCGCACAATGCTGGGGGCCGTCGCCACCAGTCCCGCCATGTTGTACTACCTGGACAACTACAACAATCAAGCCGCCGGGCCGAACGAAAATTGGGCGCGTGAAATGCTGGAACTGCACACGCTGGGCGCGGAGAATTATCTGGGCGTCATGCGCCAGACCGATGTGCCAGTGGACGGGAACAACGCGCCGATCGGTTACGTCGACGACGACGTGCTGGAAGCAACGCGCGCGTTTACGGGCTGGCGGGTGGCCGATGGCGATTGGCCGGTGACGCTGGATACGGGCGAGTTTTTGTATTACGACCCGTGGCACGATCGCTTTCAGAAGACGGTGTTGGGCCGCTATTTGCCGGCCAGTCAGGCGGCCATGCAGGACGGCAAGGATGTATTGGATGCGGCGGCGTATCATCCCGGCACGGCGCGCTTCATCGCGCGCAAGTTGTGCCGCCGACTGATCGGCGACAATCCGCCGCAAACGATTATCGATGCAGCCGCGGCGGTGTTTGTAGCGCAGCAGAACGCGCCCGATCAACTGAAGCAGGTCGTGCGCACGATCGTGTTATCGACTGAATTCAAAGCGGCGTTTGCGGAGAAGGTGAAACGGCCGTTTGAATGGATCGTCAGTTACCTGCGCGCCACGAACGCGAACTTCAGTTTCTCCAACGACTTCTACTGGAACTTCGAGGGGCTGGGACAGCCCCTGTTTGAGCATCGCCCGCCCGACGGTTTTCCTGACATCAAGGAAAAATGGCTCGGCACGTCAACGCTGCTGCAAACGTGGCGGCTGATCAATGCCTGCATCGAGGGCTGGATCGATTTCACGTCGATCGATCTGGTCAGCCAGATGCCGGGCACGCTTCGTACACCGAACGCCATCGTCGATTACTGGATCGATCGAGTGTTGGGGCGGCCGCTGCACCCGATCGAAAATCGCGTCCCGTTGGTCGAGTTCATCGCGCAGGGGCGCAATCCCGATTTTGATCTGCGGCCCGATCAGATTGCAGAGCGCCTGCCGCGCATGGTAGCGATGATCTTCATGGCGCCGGATTTTGGCTGGAGATGAATTGGAAGTTGGATGTTGGAGACTGGAAGTTGGACGTTGGAGATTGGATGTTGGAGAAGCTCAGGTCGGTTGGGGCAGCCTCCAACCTCTAACTTCCAACTTCCAACTTCTACATCAAGGGAGAACAATATGTCCATTCAACTGACACGACGCGGTTTTCTGGTTGGGTGCTCCGGCGCGATCGCGGCGATGGCGGGCGCGCGACTGACGAATGTGGCCTTTTCTGCGCCCGATCAAATCGGCGCGTACAACAACGAAATTTTGGTCTCGGTGTTTCTGCGCGGCGGCTGGGACGCGTTGAATGTGGTGCCGCCACTGGGTGGGACGGATCGCGCCGCATATGAGGCCGCACGTGATTATCTGGTGTTGCCCACGACGGGCACCGGCGCGCTCTTGCATCTGGATAATCAGTTCGGCCTGCATCCGGCGCTGGCGCCGTTGTTCAGCCTGTATCAAGCGGGACATGTGGCGGTCATTCACGCAGTGGGCCTGAACAATGACACGCGCAGTCACTTCGATGCGATGCAGTACATCGAGTTGGGCACGCCCGGTAACAAAGCGACGAATACGGGCTGGATCACACGGCATCTGCAATCGGCCACGAATTTGCCGCCGACGATTTTGATCCCGGCGATTGCGACGGGCGGCGGCACACCGACCTCGCTGCTCAACAGCACTGAGGCCGTGTCGATGAACAGCCCGTCGAGTTTCGACTTTTCCGGTTACTGGAAGTATGAGTACGATCAACGCATGACGCTGCGCCGCCTGTACGATGGGGACACGTGGCTCTATCGGGCGGGGCTAAAGACGCTGGATACGGTGGATATTGTGGAGAGTGCGAACCCCGGCACCTACGCACCTGCGAATGGCGCGGTGTATCCCGGCGGATCATTCGGCGATCAACTCAAAGCCATCGCGCAGATGGTCAAGATGAACATCGGCTTGCGTGTGGCAACAATCGATCTGGGCGGTTGGGACACGCACGAATATCAAGGCGATGGCTCCAGCGGCTACATGGCGGGCCTGCTGGGCACGCTGGCGCAAGGACTGGCCGCGTTCTACATCGATCTGAATGGCAGCGGTTGTTCGGCGTACACCAGCCACTTGACCGTGACGGTGATGAGCGAGTTCGGGCGGCGGCTGCGCGAGAATGCCAGCCATGGTACGGATCACGGCCACGGCAGCGCGATGCTGGTGATGGGCGGCAACGTGAAGGGCGGCCGAGTGTATGGACAGTGGCCGGGCCTGAGCAATGCGCAGTTGTATGACGGGGCCGACCTGGCGGTGACGACGGACTATCGCCGTGTGTTGAGTGAAATTCTGCTGCGACGGTTGGGCAATACGAATCTTGCCGCGGTGTTTCCGGGCTACACCTACGGCGCGCCGCTCGATTTTCTGGTGGATGCGTATCCGCCGTCGCCGCCCGTGCCGCCGGGGTTAACGCATAAAACCTATTTACCCTTGATCACTTCGCCGGAGGTGGCGGCGATGTGTCCGTGAGACGCGGTAACTGGTGATTGGTAATCGGTGACTGGAGATTGGTCAACCAGTTACCAGTAGAACGTTGGACTGATCACTGGTTTGCCAGCCCATGATATCTCAACATGCGTGATCAGTTGAAATCCAGACACAACCAGTTGCGCAGACCGGGCGGCTGATCGGGCCACCAGTAGTTGAGGAAAGTACAGCCTTCAAAGTGCGTGGCGCTTAACACGATGAAGCACACGACGATCACGAGCAACAGGCCGATCAATTGCCACGTCGCGTTGAGGGTGAAAGGCAATTCGCGCGGGCCGGTCATGGTCGGGCTGCGGCGGTTGGGCGTTGATTGCGCCGCCAACTGCCAGATCAGCAACGCACCGCTGACGATCAATACGCCCACCGCGCTGAGTTGCAGCCAGTAGATGTTCATGGGCTGATACCTTGCAATGACGCGGGGGAACCGATCGATTCCGATCGACTCCCCCGCTTGCCTGATTTACTATTCTACCAATTTACTAATCTACCAACCTACAACCCATACACCTCGCCGAACTTCGCCTTCAGGTACTTCAAATACGGCGCGGGATTCAGCCCGCCGCCCGTGATGCGCTGCAACAACTCGACCGACGTGAACTTGCGCCCGTGCTGATGCAGGTTGGTGCGCAGCCACGTCAACAGCGCGCCAAACTCACCGCGCGTGATCTGGTCGGTCAGATCGGGAATGTCCGCGTTGATCTTGTCCCACAGTTGCAGCGAGATCAAGTTGCCCAGTTGATACGTGGGGAAGTAGCCAATCATCCCGCTCGACCAGTGGATGTCTTGCAGCGCGCCCAGCGCGGTCGTCGGCGGCGTGATGCCCATGAAGTCCTGCATCTTGGCACTCCACGCTTCCGGCACATCCGCAATCTTCAAGCGGCCCTCGATCATCTCGTTTTCCAACTCGAAGCGCAGCATGATGTGCAAGCCGTACGTCACTTCGTCGGCTTCCACGCGGATGAGCGACGGGCTGACTTTGTTCGCGGCTTTGTAGAACGAATCGAGCGTTTGATCGGCCAACTGCGCGGGGAACGCGGCCTGTAACTTGGGGAAGAAGAATTGCCAGAAGGGGCGGCTACGGCCCACCAGATTTTCCCACATGCGCGATTGCGACTCGTGCATGCCTAACGACGCGCCATCCGATAACGGCGTGCGCTCCAACTCCTGATTGAAGCCTTGCTCGTACAGCGCGTGGCCGCATTCGTGCAGCGTGCCAAAGAGCGCCGGCGAGATGAAATTGCGATCGACCCGCGTGGTGATGCGCACGTCGCCGATGGAAAAACTCGTCGTGAACGGATGCACCGATCGATCCTGCCGCCCCCGACCGAAGTCGAAGCCATACAGTTTGATGACTTCCAGTCCGAAGTTCCACTGCGCCTGTTCGTCGTACTCGCGATGCAACACTTCGTCGCTGACGGCATCCGCTTTGGCCGCGATCTGGCGCACCAGTTCGATCAGGTCGGGCTTGATCGAGTCGAACACGGCCTTTACTTCCGACGTCTTCATGTCCGGCTCGAATTGATCGAGCAGGGCGTCGTAGGGCTTCTCAGGATAGCCCAGCGCCTCGGCCAACTTGCGATTGAGATCGACGATCTTCTGCAAGTACGGCTCGAACGGTTTCCAATCCGATTGGGCGCGCGCCTGCGTCCACACGTCCACCGCCTGACCGGTGACGCGTGCGATCTCGGCCACCAGATCGGCGGGCACTTTGCGCGCTTTGTGATAGTCGCGGCGCGTGACGGAGATCAACCGCGCATCGTCGGAGTCGGGATCGAGTTTGTCGGTTTCGTGCGCGGCTGCATCGATGAGCCGGCCGGTTTCGTCGGCGGTGAACAATTCGTGCGAGATTTTTTGCAGCGTGGCGCTTTGTTCGGCGCGGGCGTGGCTGCCGCCGGCGGGCATGTACGTTTGTTGATCCCAGCCGATGAGGGCGTTGGCGCGGCGCAGATCGTGAATTTCACCGAGACGAGTTTTGAGTTGATCCAGAGAGGTTGCCATGATGATCCTTTGGGTGGGGTAATTGCCGTTATTATACTCAGAATGCGGTCGAGAGGTTCAGGGGAGTGATTGGTAACTGGTAATCGGTGATTGGTAATCAGTGATTGGTGAGCGGTGATTGGTGAGCGGACGACGCGACTAATTTACTATCACGCTACGCGACTACCCGACCACGCGACTAATCCCCAAACAATCCCGCTAACACTTTCTGAAAGCCGCTCCGCGGTGCCTGACCGGTCACACGTCCCGATTGGCCGTTGACGGCGACGGCGTATTTTTCGTTCTTGTAGCGATAGGTTGTCAGCCAGAGCGGCAGCAGCGTCAATTTGTACGATTCTACGATGAGGCCCAGGCTGTTCATCTGGAAATCTTTAACCTGCTCACCCGCGAGGTTGTGCTGCATCACGTACTCGCGGCCCAGTCGTGACGCCCGCTGCCGCGCCACCAGTGACGCATCGGCCAGCGAGACTTGGTAGATTTCCACCGCTTGATCGGCGAGCAGATCGATCGAGTACGGGCACAGCGCCTGCGTGTCGTACTCCAAAACGTCATCGAGTAATTCTTTTGCGATGCTGTGGCTGGCGGGCACGATCAGATCATCGTGATAGACCAGGTAAATATCATCGCGCGGAATCCACACCGTTTGCTTGCCGCGCTGTTCGCCGATGAGCGCGTGCCACTTCATCTGCCCGCCCAGATCGAAGGTCCAGCATGGCAGATAGACGCCGCGGGGCAGTGAGACGGCAGAGCGTTCATCCAGATCGCCGGGGCGGAACTTGAGATCGTCAATCCACTTGATAATGAATTTACGCGCGGCCTCAGCATCGAATTGAAAAGGCAGCACGCCTTCGGGTTGAATGAGTTCGCCGGTAGGCGTCTGCACCAGATGCGGCGAGCCGCAGAACGGGCACGCGCCACTGATTTGCTTGGGCGGCAGCGTAAAGGCCGCGCCGCAGCCTTCGCACTTCAACGTGCGCAGCGTGGCTAACTCCCAGCGATGTGCTCTTGCGGTGGGCAGCGTGGCCGAGAAATCTTGCTCTTGCACTAATGCGCCCTGTTGAATGGCTTGAAATTCCGTCAGGCGATTACCGCAGTACTCGCACGTCAGCGCGCGTTTGGCCGCGTTGTAGGCCATTTTGCCGCCGCATTTGGGACACGCGTAGCGGCGCACTTTGGGCGTGTCAAGTGCAGTAGGCGCGATCGGTTTGTCGGGATCGACCACGTCTTCGGCCTTCAATCGCCCGTTCAGCATCGCCAGGCCGCGCCGCGCCAATGGATCGCTCGGATCGATCGCAAGGACGTTCTCCAGACAATCGCGCTTCTTCACCGGATCGTCTTCGATCTGGCTGAGCCACAGCCAGGCTTTCGCGCGTTGATCGAACTCGGCGTCTTCGGCATTGATGGCGCGATTCAAATAGTAACGCGCTTCGTCTTTGTCTTTGGGATCGTTGGTTTTGGCGGCGGCGATGCCGCGCACCAGGAATTCGCGTACGGTTTCGGACATGGGTGGCTCCGAAGACCTGTCAGGTGGCGCACGGATTTCCGACAATCGGGCAAGGCTTGCGCCACCTGACAGGTCTAGTTTCTATCGACCGTAGTTTACTCGATCATCGCGCCACAGACAAAACGAGCCTCCAATCTGGAGGCTCGTCGTCGAACGAATTGCTCACCGCCGCGTAAACCCCACATCACGCGAGATGCGCTTGCACGTATCCATGACGAGGATTGTCAGATGCTTGATCTGCGCTTGATCGATGCGCACCGTCGGGCCGGACACGCTGACCGCGGCGATCACATTCCCATCCCGACCGCGAATCGGCGCTCCGACGGCGGCCAATCCTAATTCTAGTTCTTCCCAAGACTGCGCCCAGCCTTGCTGCCGCACACGCGCGAGTTCGTCGCGCAAGGCTTGTTTGTCCGCGATGGTGTGCGGCGTCAGCGCGACGAGTTTGGCGGGCAGCACGTCTCTTAGTTCATCATCGGGCAGGTCGGCCAGCAACAGTTTGCCCGTCGAGGTCGTATGTGCGGGGTAGCGCGCGCCGATGTTATCGCCCACGCCCACGCGCAGCATGTGTTCGCCGGGCACTTCTTCTACGATCATCACTTCGCCGCCGGTCAGGATCTCCAGATCGACGGTTTCGCCGCTTTTCTGCGCTAACTGCCGCAGATGGGGCAGGGCGATGGCGCGCAGATTGATTTGCCGTAAGGCCAGTCCGCCCAATGAAACCAGCGTTGGCCCCAATCGATAGGCGCTGTTGCGCGCCTCGCCGATGGCGCTTTCGCGCGCGATCAGCCCCTCGGCTTCCAGCACGCTGAGCAGGCGGTGGACCGTGCTGCGATTGAGTTCGAGTATGGCGGCCAGTTGCACGGCGGTCAGCCCCGAGTTGGCATTCTCAAAGGCTTTCAGAATGCTAACGGCGCGCGAGACGGCTTGCGTACCGTGATAGGGTTGGCGGCGGGTGGTTTTCTTTTTAGTAGGCATAGGCAAGTGAAAAGTGACGAGTGACGAGTGACGAGTGAAGCAACCTGCATCCTGCATCTTGCATCCTGCAACCTGCCTCCTGCATCGCGCTTTACGCAGTCCGCAGCAACCGATCGAGAAACTGCCGCGTCCTCGGATCGCCCGGCGCGCTGAACATCTGCTCCGGCGCGCTTTCTTCGACGATCTGGCCTTCATCCATGTACACGACGCGATTGCCGACTTCCTGTGCGAAGCTCATCTCGTGCGTGACGACCAGCATCGTGGTGCCTTCGCGGGCCAGCTGCTTCATCACTTCCAGCACTTCGCCGATCAACTCCGGATCGAGCGCCGAGGTCGGCTCGTCGAACAACATGACTTTGGGTTCCATCGTCAACGCGCGCGCAATCGCCACGCGCTGCTTCTGCCCGCCCGATAACCGCGCCGGATATTCATCGCGCTTCTGCATCAGGCCGACTTTCGCCAGGTATTTTTCCGCCAGCGCAATGGCTTGTTCGCGCGGCATCTTCTTCACGGTCACGGGCGCTTCGATCAAATTATCGAGCACACTGAGGTGCGGGAAGAGATTGAACTCTTGAAACACCATACCTGTCTTCAAGCGAATATCGTGGATGACCTGCTTCTGCTGATCGGTCAGGCGATGCTGCTCCACATCGACCGACAGGCCGTCGACCTCGATCGTGCCCTGGGTGGGCTGCTCCAGAAAATTGATGCAGCGCAGCAGCGTCGATTTGCCGGAACCCGATCGGCCGATCACGCACACGACTTCCCGTTCGTTGACGGACAGCGAGACATCCTTGAGCACATGCAGCGGGCCGAAGTGCTTGTTTAGATGAGCAATACGAATGATCGGCATTAGCGGTCTCCCCGTGACAGGCGTTTTTCCAGGCGGCCTTGCAGCCACGAGAAGATGATGGTCATGCCCCAGTACCACAGTGCAATCACGAGCAGCGCCTCCATGCTACGAAACTCGCGCCGCCCCAGGTTCTGGCCCAGCCACATCAATTCGCGCACGAAGCCGGTGGTGGATGCCAGCGACGAGTCTTTGAGCATCGCGATGAAGTCGTTACCGATCGGGGGGATGACTAACCGCAGAGCCTGCGGCAGCACGATCCGGCGCATCATCTGGCCGTTGGTCATGCCCAAAGCCAAAGCCGCCTCGCGCTGGCCTTTGCCTACGCTCTGAATGCCGGCGCGGAACGTCTCGCTCATGTAGGCGCCATAGTTCAACGACAGCGCCACGACGCCCGCCATGATGCCGGACAGAATAATGCCCATGCGGGGCAGCGCCAGAAAGAAGAAGAAAATTTGCAGCAGCAGCGGCGTGCCGCGAATCAACGAGACATAGAACGTGGCGACCGCGTACAGCGGGACGATCCGGGACAAGCGCGCCAGCGCCGTGAGCAGCGCCAGCACACTGGCAAAGAGAATCGACAACACCGAAATGATCAGCGTTTGCGCCGCGCCCTCGCTGATGATGGGGGCCGCGCGGGCGATGAAGTCGCCATCGAGTTTGATGGTCTCGAATTCCAGCGGGCCAAGCTTGATGGAGATGCCACCGAACATCGCGACCAGCAGGGCCAGGATGACGATCCACCAGACGATGACCTGCGCGTTAAAGGTGCGCTGCGCCCGCACTTGCTGTTGTACGATACGTTCGGCTTGCGTTAAGCCGTCGACGGCCATGAGCGATCTCCGTAATGAGTGACGAGTCCTAAAGGATGCTGCGCGATGATGAATGAAACGTGTTGCGTGGTGATTTCACGGACCACGCAACACGCACCACGCTGAACGAAGCGTACTTTGAATGGAATCTACTTCACAACCGTCAAATCCACGCCCTCGTACCACTTCAGCGACGATTTGGTCAGCGTGCCGTCGGTGTGCATCTCATTGACGAGCTTGCTGATCGCGTCGAGCAGGGTATTGGGGTCTTTGGCCGATGTCTTGTCGATGGCGACGGCCAGGTTTTCTACGTAAGCCGGGCCGCCTACCTTCACGACAGGAATCCCGTCTTGAATGGCCTTATCCACTACTGTGCCAGAGGTCATGAACACTTCAAAGTCAGTGCGGCCCGCCTGAATGGCTTGCGCGCATTCCGAGTCGGTGTTGAGCGCGACGACGTTGACACCCGCCGGCGCTTTGACTTTGATGTCGGAATCGGGGATGCCGACGTCTTCGCCCTTGAGGTAGGTCTCATACGTCGTGCCGGTGCCGGCGCAGACGGCCTTGTCCGCAACGTCTTCGATCTTGGTGATGCTGGAGCCTTGCTTGGCGGCCAGTTGCGCCGGGGTGAAGTAGTAGGCGGGGGTAAACCACAGCGCCTTCTGGCGATCCTTGGTGATCGTCATCGAGCCAACGCTTACATCCCAACGCCCGCCCCAGTTGCCGGCGGTGATCAGATCCCACGATGGGGTCACGAAGCACGGCTCAACGCCCAGACGTTTGGCGATCTCAACCGCCGTGTCAATGTCGAAGCCTTCCACTTGATTGGCGGTCAATTCATCCGCGCCGCATTTGGTGCCGCTGGCGCGCTGAGCGCCATCCACCGCCGCCGACTGCGGGGCATAGTTCACATCGGTTGAGATGCGCAGCGTGCCACGCGCTTTAATTTCGCCCAGTAGATCGGCCGAGGCGGCGGGCGCGCAGGCGGTGATCAACAGACTGGTCAACACGAGCAAACTTAGGATCAGCGACGCACGTTTGGTTGCAGCAGACATCATTTCTCCTCCTGAGAGAATTGGGCGCACAACACCGTCCGCCCGAGTGAGTGTTCACATTGTAGCATACTTCACGAGATGTGCATATGGTGAACACACAGAAAACCTGACAGGTTGCGCAAGAGGATCTTGCTAAATCAGATCATCTGCGCAACCTGTCAGGTTTGATTACGCTACTTTGGTGTAGAAAGCGCGCAGGGCGTCGTTGAAGGCGTCGGCTTTGTCGAGGTTGGACAGATGCCCCGCATCGGCCAGCGTGACGAGCGTGCTGTGTGTGATGGCACGGTGCATCGCTTCGCTGTCCGCCTGTGGGATGAGCACATCAGCGGAACCGGTGATGATCAGCGTGGGGACTTTGATGAACGGCAGCAGCGCAGTCCGATCGGGGCGGGCGGCCATCCCAAGCAGCGCCGAGGCGAGGCCGTTGGCGCGTTGGCGTACCATGATCGATCGGACGGTGACGGCCATGTCGGATTTGGCGGCAGGGCCGAGCATTTTGGGCGACATTGCCTCGATGAGGAAACTTAAGCCTTCGGTACGGACGCGTTCGGCGTTAGTCAAGCGCGCCTGGCGGGCCTCATCGCTGTCGGGCAGGGCGCGCGTATTGGCTAGAATCAGACCTTTGACCCGATCGGGATACTGCGCCAGAAAGGCCAGCGCGATGTAGCCGCCCATCGACAGGCCGCCGATGACGGCCTGTTTCACGTTGAGCGAATCGAGCAGGGCGCGCATATCGCTGGCATATTGATCCATCGCGATGGCGCTGCCGTCGGCTTCGCTGGAGTGGCCGAAGCCGCGCAGGTCGGGTGCAATGACGCGATAATACTGTTGCAGGCCGGCCACCTGTGCGCGCCACATCGTGCGGTCAAAGGGAAAAGCGTGAATGAGAAGGAGCGGGGCACCGTTGCCAATATCGTCGTATTCCAGGGAAACGCCTTGGCGTGTATAGCGCATGGGAGTTAATCCTGATGATAAGGTCAAGGTGATTATAGGGTTGATTGGTAAATTGGTAAAGTGGTAGATTGGTAGATTGGGTGACTGGTGATCGGTCAATTAGTGACTGGTCACCCGGCCACCCGATCGACCCGTTACCACTTGACCAATTACCCGTTACCGATCGACCCGTTACCGATCGACCCGTTACCGATCGACCGATTACCGATTGACCGTGCTGCCCCGTGGAGCCGCCGATAACCGATCGGCTTATGGTATAATCTCGACTTGATAGGTTCACCGAGGAGATTATGGCTTTTAATCCGTTTAACGCCTTATTTGGCCTGTTTTCGCTGGACCTGGGAATCGATCTGGGGACGGCTAATACGCTGGTGAACGTGCGCGGCAAAGGGATCGTGCTCAACGAGCCGTCCTGGGTCGCCATTGACAAGCGCACCAAGCGCCCACTGGCGATCGGCGCAGAAGCGCGCGAGATGGTGGGCCGCACACCGGGCAACATCGTGGCGATTCGCCCGCTGCGTGACGGCGTGATCAGCGACTTTGAGATTACCGAAGCGATGCTGGACTACTTCATCCGCAAGGCGCACAGCCAGATGTTTCCGCTGTTGACGCCGCGCCCGCGCGTGGTGGTGGGTATTCCGAGCGGCGTGACGGAAGTGGAGCGCCGCGCCGTGTACGATGCGTGTATGTCGGCGGGCGCGCGCGAGGCGTACCCGATCGAGGAACCGGTGGCCGCGGCAATTGGCGCGGGTTTGCCCATCATGGAAGCACGCGGGAGTATGGTCATCGACATCGGCGGCGGCACCACGGAAGTGGCTGTGTTCTCGCTGGGCGGCGTGGTGTTGAGCAAATCGATCCGGGTGGCCGGTGACGAACTCGATGAAGACATCATGCTGTACGTCCGCCAGAAGTACAATCTGTTGATTGGCGAACGCATGGCTGAGCGCGTGAAGATTGCGATTGGTTCGGCGTATCCGCTGCCGGAAGAAAAGATCATGACCCTGCGCGGCCGCAGCGTGATCACGGGTTTGCCGGAGTCGGTAGACGTGTCGAGTATCGAAGTCCGCGAGGCGCTGGCCGGTTCGGTCAGCCTCATCGTCGATCTGGTTAAGGCCGCGCTGGATGAAACCCCGCCGGAAGTGGTAGCCGACTTGATGGAGCAGGGCATCGCGCTGGCCGGTGGTGGCGCGTTATTGCAGGGCCTGGCGCAGCGCCTGAGCGAAGAAGTGAAAGTGCGCGTGTGGGTCGCACCCGATCCGCTGACGGCGGTGGCCGTGGGTGCGGGCCAACTGTTGGAAAACCTCGATACTTTGCGCTCGATCTTGATGAGCATCGATCGCAGCCGTCGCCGCATCTCCAGCCCGGCGAGCGCCTAGCTAGCCCCGTAGTATGAATCGCGGTCGTTCCCGAACCGGTTTGTTGTTGGTCTTCGCCCTCATTGCCATCGGCCTGCTGGTGCTGCAAGAGAGCGGCCAGCTGCAACCGGTGGAGAGCGTGGTGCAGGCCGTACTCGGTCCGATCCAGCGCGCGGTGTCCGGCCTGTTCAGCGGCATCGGCGATCTGTTCGGGGCCGTGCGCGACTTGCGCGAACTGCGCGACCGAAATGCCGAGTTAGAGAAGGCCAATCAAGACCTGTTGACGCAGATTGCCGGTTTGCGCGGCCTGCAGGGCGAGAATAACGTCTTGCGGCAGCTGCTCAATTTTACGCAGGAAAACCCCCAGTATCAGTACCAGACAGCCGCCATCATCGGCCGCGATCCCAGCCCGTATTTGAAGTTCATCACACTCAACGCCGGATCGACTGAAGGCGTGCGGCCGGGCATGCCGGTGGTCACGGCCGGTTCGGTGCTGGTGGGGCGCGTCGATCAGGTGGGGCTGCGATCATGCAAGGTGCAGCTGCTTAACGACGTGTCGAGCGCGGTGAACGTGCGTTTGCAGAGCGCCGGCGTCACCGGGCTGGCCGGGGGTCAAGCCGACGGTTCCTTGTTGATGCAGTATATCCCGTTAGACGCCGAATTGGCCGAGAATGACGTGGTGCTGACGAGCGGCCTGGGCGGCAACTTGCCGCGGGGTCTGGTGGTGGGGCAGGTTATCGGCATTGAGAAACGCGATGTCGATCTGTTTCAATCGGCCCGCCTGCGCCCGGCGGCTGACTACGATCGACTGACGGTGCTGCTGGTGATCACGAATTTCGACCCGATCGAACCTGCCGACGATCTGGCTCCCACGCCGACGCCGACATCCACGCCGACACCGTGATGAGTAATGAGTGACGAGTGAGTAGCCAATCACTCGTCACTCGTCACTCGTCAATTACCACGCTCATGAACCTTTATTTCACCATCCCGTTTCTGACACTCGTCGCCATTTTTCAGGGTACGGCCGCGCCGCAGATTCGCGTTGGCTCAGGTTACGCTGATCTGATGCTGTTGAGTGTGGTGACGTGGCAGTTGGTGCAGACGCGCGGCGAAGGGTACACGTGGGCGTTCATCGGCGGGTTGCTGGTGGATTTGATCAGCGGCGGGCCGTTCGGCGCGTCGATCCTGGGACTGCTCGCGGCGGCCGCCGTGGCCGATCGGGTGGGCGGCGGCCTGGCGCGCGATCAAGTGGCGTTGCCCCTTATTTCCTCGTTTCTGGGCACATTTGCCTTTCACGGCGTATACTTAATCGTGTTACAAGTGTTTGGTCGGGCAATTGATCCGAGCGAGGCGGTGTTTCAAGTTGTGCTGCCTTCGGCTGTCATCAACATGATCCTTAGTCCGTTTTTGTTCCGCGTCATGATTGCCATTCACCGGCGCGTGACGGCGCCGGGTGTGACCTGGGAATGACCACTGATCCGACCCTCAATCGACGTTTTTATAATCCCCGCATCGCCGCGCTGTTGCTGCTGGGGTTGGCGATGCTGGGCGTGTTTGTGTTGCGCCTGTGGGATGTGCAGATCGTGCGCGGCGACGAGTATCGTGCGCGCGCCGATAGCAATCGCCTGCGCTTGGAGTCGGTGGCTGCGCCGCGCGGCATCATCTACGATCGCACCGGCGAACCGATGGTGCGTAACGCGCCGAATTTTCAGGTGCAGATTGTTCCGGCCTATTTGCCCGATGACGAGCAGGAAGAGCGCCGGGTGTTTGAGCGGCTGGCAGCGCTGTTAGGCATGCCGGCGGAATCACCGTTGGTGGCAAAAAACGTGGTGCTGCCGATGGGGCGCGGCGCGGTCAGTGTGGTCGACGGGATGCAATTCCTGTACGATCGGATGGCCGAGCGCATCGATGCGCGCGATAAGGGCATCAAGAATATCGTGGACGATGTGCGCGGCATTTTGCCGTACGCGCCCGTCACCATCAAGCAGGGCATCACGCGTACATTGGCTTTGAGAATCGCTGAGGAAAGTTACCGTTTGCCGGGCGTCAAAGTCAATGCCGCCACGGCCCGCGAGTATGTGTCGGGCACGGTGACCTCCGGTATTCTGGGCTTCATGCGCCGCATCTCGCCCGAAGACGCGCTGCCGGAAGATCAATACAACGCCGACAGCGATCGCATCGGCGCGGTGGGCGTGGAAGGCCAACTGGAAGATGTGCTGCGCGGCCAGAAGGGGCAGCGGTACATCGAAGAAGACGTGGTGGGGCGTGAAGTGCGCGTGGTGGGCGATGTCGTGCCGGCGGTGGCGGGCAATAACGTCTACTTGACGATCGATTTTGACCTGCAAAACTTTGCCTATCAAGCCCTGCAAGACGAGATCGATCTGCTCAACACGACGGCCAATCGCACTGTGACCGGGCGCGGCGCAGCCATTGCGGTGAATCCCAAAACAGGCGAAGTGCTGGCGATGGTCAGCCTGCCCAGTTACGATAACAACCTGTTTTCCCAGCCAGTGATTAAGCAAGCCGACCTGGACGCGATTGCCAACGATCCGTACTTGCCGCAGCTCAATCACGCCTTCCAGAGCGCGTTTCCGCCCGGCTCGACGTTCAAGATCGTGCCCGCAGCCGCTGCGCTGCAAGAAGGCGTCATCACGCCGCAGACGATCATCAACGATCCGGGCGTGATTGTCGTGCCGAATCAATTCGCGCCCGATAATCTGGCGCTGGCCCAACGCTTCTACGGCTGGTATCGCGCTGGCTTTGGCCCGCAAAATGTGGTGGAGGCCCTGCAGCATTCGACTAACGTATTCTTCTACAAAGTCGGCGGGGGGTATCCGTATAACATCGACGGCCAGACGGAATTTGACGGGCTGGGGATCGATCGGCTGAAGAAGTACACCGAGGCATTTGGCTTTGGCACGGCGACCGGCATCGATCTAATCGGCGAATCGTCGGGCTTTGTGCCCGATCCGACCTGGAAGCGGCTGTTCACGACCGAGAGTTGGACGTTGGGCGACACGTACAATATGTCGATCGGGCAGGGGTATCTGACCACGACGCCGCTGCAAGTCCTTAATTCATATGCGGCCATCGCCAACGACGGCGTGCTGATGACACCGCAGATGGTCAAGCAGATCACGGATGCCGATGGCAATGTGGTCAAGCGCTTCACACCGCGGGCGCTGCGGAAGGTCCCCATCGATTTTGCGAATTTACAGGTGGTGCGACAAGGCTTGGACGCGGTCGTGAATGTGGAGACCGGCACGGGCGTGGCGGCCCAGGTGCCGGGCCTGCGTGTGGCGGGCAAGACGGGCACGGCTGAATACTGCGACGATATGGCGCAGAAGAACGGCGACTGTTTGTATCCGGGACGTATCCCCACGCACGCATGGTTTGCCGCTTATGCGCCGCTGGACAATCCACAAATTGCGGTGGTCGTATTCATTTACAACGGCGGTGAAGGCTCGGCGGCCGCGCTGCCCGTCGCGCAGAGGATTCTCCAATATTGGTACGAGCAGCAACAAACGCCGCCTGCCACACTCACTGGACAGCTACCTTAACCGTGCGCCGCGCCTTCACGTCCTACCTGCCGTCGATCGCGTTGGGCACCTTCCTCGCGCGATTTTTCTACGAACGCGATCCGCTGCGGTTGTCTTTCCTCGGCGACTGGCCCGGCGTTATCGCCCTGAGTGTCGTCTGTTTACTCGTTACTCATTACTCGTCACTCGTCACTCGTCACGCACCACGCATCACGCTCATTCCGCTGCTTCTCCTATTCGTCTATATCTTCCGGCCCGAAGTCGATCTGCGTTGGGCACTGGTGTTATTGATTGGATCGCTCGAACTGGTAGGGCAAGCGGTCCTCTTGACCTACAAACCCCGATGGTTTGATCTGGCCCTGGCGGCCAGCGTCTTGGCGGTGTATCTGTTGACTTTGGGCACACGCGTGGGCCGCGCCGATTCGTTTGAATTTCAAGTCGTAATGCCACAGTTGGGCATCGCGCATCCGACGGGCTATCCGTTGTTCATCCTGATCGGCAAATTCTTCTCGCTGCTGCCCTTTGGCTCGATGGCGTTTCGTGTGAACTTACTTTCGGCGGTAGCAGCAACAGGTGCGGTGATGCTAATCTATCACCTCATCGTCCGCCTTACCATCGATCGGCTGGCGGCGGCCCTCGCGGCGCTGACGTTGGCCGCGTCAAGCGTGTTCTGGAGCCAGGCGGTTGTTATTGAGGTGTACGCACTCAACGCGCTTTTTGTGGCAATTATTCTGGCGATGTTGATTCGGTTGATCGGTAATGGGTCAACCGGTAATCAGTCAACTGGTAATCGGTCAACCAGTTACCAGTCAACCGATTACCGATCGCCAATTTCCCAATCTACTAATTTACCAATTTACCTTCTCGCCCTCACCTTTGGCCTCGCCCTCTCGCATCACCTCACGGCTGTGATCTTGATTCCACCGATTATGATTGCGCTGGCGTTGACGTACTGGCACCGCAGTAGATTGCTTCACCGCGATGCTGCTGCGGCTCGCAATGACGCCCGTGGGGGACTGCCACTCAAATCGTGGTTGATGGCGATTGGGTTATTTGTGCTTGGCCTGACGCCGTGGCTGTATATTCCGCTGCGGTGGCCGGGCTTGCACAACGGCGCGGCGATGTCGATGGCGGAGTGGCTGGGCTGGATTTTCGGCCAGCGCTTTGGCGGCGCACTGAATCTATCATTGTGGACTGATCCGACGCGCTGGGGCATCATCAGCCGCCTCGCGCTCGATCAGTTTGGCGTCATTGGTGCAGTGTTGGCCGCGGTGGGTTTGCTCGTGCTCATCACGCGCGCGTGGCGCGTGGCGTTGATTACCTTCGTCACCTTTGCCGGTTACTGGTTCTACGGCCTCGTCTACAACGTGCCCGATGTCAACGTCTTCATCATTCCGGCCTTCTTGATCATGGCTGTGTGGTTGGGCTTTGGCGTCCACTGGCTAGCGAAGCTGGTCGAGTCAACGAATCAGCGAATCAGCGAACAAGCGAATCGGCGAACAAGCGAATCAGCGAACCAACGAATCAGCGAGTTACTCGTCACTCGTTACTCGTCACTCTCACACACCACGCATCACGCAGCACGTAGTACGCATTACGCATTACTCTTTTTGTTGCCTCTCTCTCTCATTGCCACCAACTTCGCCGTCGTCGATCAACACGAACGCGACTCCGATCTGGAAGAGTGGGGGCGTTACGTGCTGTCGCTGCCGATTCCGGCCAATGCAGCGATTCTGGCCGACAGCGAAAAGATCGCGCCATTGTATTACTTGCAAGTGACCGAAGGGCTGCGCCCTGATCTAGATATTCTGGTGTTGGGCGACGAGGCGCAATATCGACAAGAACTAGATCAGCGCTTGAGCGCGGGTCAGGCCGTATATCTGGCGCGCTTCCTGCCGAATCTGCCCTATCGCATGCGGTCGCTTGGCCCACTGGTCGAGGTGAGCGGCGAACCATTGAAGATTGTGCCTGTGACGGATCGCACGCTCAACGCCGATTTTGATCAGCGTATTAAACTCATTGGTGCGACCGGGCAGTTGAGCGAGTCGCAGCGTGTCACTTTGATCTGGCAAGCCACGTCTGCCGAACGTGCGAACTATCATGTGCGCTTGCGCCTGATCGATTCGGCGGGTCAGGTCTGGTGGGAAGATCAGGGCGCGCATCCGGTGGGCGGCTATTACCCGACAGGTGCGTGGATGCAGGGCGAAATCGTGCCGGATTTCCACGAAATCAACATTGAACCATTCGTACCGCCTGGCGTGTATGATCTGGCAGTTGGCCTGTTTGTGCCGTTTCACGATGAAGCACTCACGGTCAACGGACGGAAATGGTTGATAGCCAGGCCGATTCGGGTTGAGCCGCATGCACCTGATATTCTGGCGCACGAAGTGCGCATCGTCAGCGGCGCGCGGGTGATCACGTCGGTGGGTACATTGGGTGACGTGCCGCCTGCCAGTGAAGCCGCCCTGCGCATCACAGCCACCGGCCCGGATTCTAAGGCCGTTCTGTCGATTTGGGCGGATAATGCAGCTTCGGTGTTATCGACGACGCAGCTAGTGCGGGCCGGTGAATCGCGCTTGATGTTTGGTGCGCCCGAAGCGAACAGCGTGTACACGTTGCGCTTGAGTTTTGATGCGCCGTCGCGCTGCGGCTGGCTCGCGCCGTTGACGACAGACTGCCCCATCGGGGCCGTGAGGGTCGCCGGTGAAGCCATCGGAAATGCGAGTAACTTTGATAATCAAGTCTTGTTGACAACGAGTCAGGTTGATCGAACTACACTGCAACCGGGCGAAACGATCAAGGTCGATCTGACGTGGCGCAGCCTGAAAACGTGGAGCGACAACTACACGGCCTTTGTCCATCTCGTCGGGCCGGACGGCAAAGTGCACGGGCAGGTCGATCAGTGGCCGATTCAAGGTACGCTACCCACATCGAGTTGGAGCGCCGGGCAGGTAGTGGCCGATCCGTACGCAGTGACTTTGCCGCCTGATGCGCCGCGCGGCACCTATCAAGTCGAGGTGGGTTGGTATCTGCTGGCGACACTGCGCCGCTTGAGCGTGCTCGACGCGACGGGACGGCCTGGCGACGATAAGGTCATCATCGGCGAATTTGTTGTTCCTTAACTCGTGTGGCAATGCTAATTGCATTCGGCAGTTGAAACTGCATCTACAACTACACAAAGCCGACCTCCGTCGGCTAGTCGGCGGAGGCCGACTTCGTGCTATTGTTGCCGCGAATTTATTCGCCCGTCACAGTAGCACCCGCCCGATCAATCAGGTATAATC
>JACRBO010000596.1 GCA_016219235.1 Chloroflexota bacterium | reverse complement strand
TGTCCGATGCACCTTGCACGTTATTCTGCCCGCGCAACGGATTCAGCCCCGTGCCCAGTCGCCCGATGTGGCCCGTCAACAAAGCGAGATGAATCAAGCCCAGGGCGCTGGCCGTGCCTGTGCTCAGTTGCGAGATGCCCATGCCCCAGTAGATCGCGCCGTTCTTCGCATTGGCATACAAGCGCGCCGCTTCGATGATGAGATTGCGATCGACGCCGGAAATCGATTCCGCATATTCGGGCGTGAATTTCTCTAAAGACGCCACGTATTCGTCAAAGCCAACCGTGCGCGTCTCTACAAAAGCCCGATTGACCAACCCCTCTTTCACGATGACATGCGCCATCGCGCTGAAGACCACCACATTGGTGCCCGGTTGCAGCGGCAGATATAGCGTCGCCAGATCGCACACCTCGATGCGGCGCGGATCGATCACGATCAACTTTGCGCCGTGCTTTTGAATCGCTTCCTTCATATGCAGCGCGATGATGGGATGATTCTCCGTCGTGTTCGATCCGGTCACGATGAAGACATCGTTGTGAATCACTTCGGCGGCGGTGTTGCTCATGGCCGTCGTGCCCAGCGATTTGAGCAGCGCCACCACCGAGGCGGCATGGCATAAGCGCGTGCAATGATCGACGTTGTTCGTGCGGAACAAGGCGCGATACATCTTCTGCAAGAGATAGTTGTCTTCGTTGGTGGCTTTAGCGCAACAATACACCGCCATCGCGTCCGAGCCGTCGCGCCGATAAATGTCCACCAGCCGATCGGCGATGAGATCAAGCGCCTCGTCCCAGCTGGCCTCGTGCCATTCGGATCGATCGAACGCCTGGGTGCGATGACCCGGCGTTTGCGGCGTCTGGCGAATCAACGGCGTGGTCACACGTTTGGGGCTGTAGATGAAGTCATAGCCGAAGCGGCCCTTGACGCACAAATTGCCGTGATTCACCGGGCTGTCGAATGGCGATGTGACCTTATAGATGAAATCGTCCTTCAGGTGCAGTTCCAGCGTGCAGCCCACGCCGCAGTAAGGACAGGTGGTTGGCACGATCCTATCGGGTTGCAGCATAATTCACTCCTGGCATTTGTACGGAACCGGTTGTACCTCTGGTTCTGATGTATAATCCTCATAGGAGGACGGCCATGGCAATCCTGAAAACGCGCGCCATTTATCGCAACGGCGTACTGAAGCCCGATGTGAAACTCGATTTGCCGGATGGCGCAGCGGTTGAGGTCGAGATCAATCCCCTGCGGTCGTCCGTCGCGGCTGATCCTAAAGATGCTCTCCTGAACGACGAGCGTACACTTCAATCTCTCTATGCCGAATTCGGCTCCGAAGAACGTCATCTCGTGCATGAGGGTCTCGCCCGTTATGCCGAGCTCTTGCGGCACGAGGAAGATCAGGCATGAAGCGTGGCGACGTTTACCTCGCCGACCTTGACCCCACCAAAGGCTCCGAACAGGCCGGCACACGGCCCGTACTCATTTATGAAGACGATCGACTGATCCGTGCCACTCTCACCATCGTTGTCATTCCTTTCACGACCAACCTTAAGATGCAGCAGCTGCCCACCGGCGTACTGGTCCCGGCTGGCGAGGGTGGTCTGCGTCAAGACTCCGTAGTTCTTTGCCACCAGATTCGCGCTCTCGACAAGCTGGGCCTTGTCCAACACTGGGGCAGCCTCTCGCCGGCGCGCCTCGCCGAAGTTGATCGTGCGGTACTTCGCACGCTTGGCTTGCGTCTGCGCACCTAGACAACGCCTCTACTGACATAGCTGCTTACAACGCTGTCACCCCGGCCAACGTAAGGGCGGCAAGCATTTCCACTAGCCCGAACTGGTGCGCCTGATGCCGCGTTCATCTGCCTGTCTCTCAAAACGGCTTCAACACCATCAAGCCGATGACGATCAGCACGCCGCCGAATTCCAGGTACCGGAACCTGAGCAGGAACGGATCGTTGAGAGCGGCCGTCAAGGCGGGTGTCAGCGTGCCCTGAGCGTGCGCGTCTTCCAATAGCTTGAGACGTATCCGGCGGCGCGGCCCCAGCATGATCGGCGCCGCCGCTCCCATCGCGACAGTCAGGATTAACGAGAGCAACAACCAATTCGTCGCCATGCCCTGTAGAAAGCCCAGCAGCGGCCAACTCGCCGACCAGGCCGTGATCAGGCCCAGCACCAACACGGCTCCGCTCATCGGGAAGACGAAGCGACGTTCGAAGATTTCACTCGCTCGCAGCAACGCGTACGCCGTTTCAATGTTGGTCGTTTTGGCCGCCTGGACAAAAGTGATGTTGCGCCCGACAATGCCCGTGACCAGGCCA
>JACRBO010000595.1 GCA_016219235.1 Chloroflexota bacterium | reverse complement strand
TTGAACAACGGCTCGCACGGCAGCCCCAGGAGAGGAGCCAGCATGAAACGGGTCGTGTCGTTTCCCGAGCGAGCCAGCTTCTATTGGGCTTTCCTGTTTCACAAATGGAAATTGGATGCCCGAGTGTCTCGCACCCTGCCCTCGGACTATGTGCCGACTGTCAGCGTGGTCATTCCCGCGCTCAATGAAGCGGAAAATCTGCCGCACGTCCTGCCCTACATTCCAACCTGGGTCGATGAAGTCTTGTTGGTCGATGGTCAATCCACCGACGGCACCGACGAAATCGCCCGCCAGCTGCTGCCCGACATCTGCATCGTTAAACAAGAAGGGCAGGGCAAAGGCGCCGCGCTGCGCTCAGGCTTCAAGGCTGCCCGAAGCGACATTGTCGTGATGCTGGATGCCGACGGCTCAACGGACCCCGGCGAAATTCCGGCCTTTGTCAGCGCGCTGTTGGCCGGCGCCGATTTTGCCAAAGGCTCGCGGTTTGTTCAGGGCGGCGGCACGGCCGATATGCCGTGGTATCGACGCTGGGGCAATCAGTGCTTTGTCAGGATGGTGCGGCTGCTATTCGGCGGCGCGTATTCTGATCTGTGCTATGGCTATAACGCCTTCTGGGCCGATGTGCTGCCCGCCATCCATCTGGACGTGGACGGCTTTGAAGTTGAGACGACGATGAATGTGCGCGCGCTGCGCGCCGGGCTGAAAGTCGTCGAGGTGCCCAGCTTCGAAGAAAAGCGCATCTACGGCGAAGGGCGGCTCAGAACCATTCCCGACGGCTGGCGCGTGCTCAAGGCCATCGTCCGCGAATGGCTGAAACCGCCGCGTCCTTTTGTGCGCAAAGTGCGGGCGGCCCCCACGCCCCGAGCCTATCTCGCTTCGACAGCCGAACTGACCCGCCTGCCGCGCCCCACCGAGGTCGAAACGACATGACCGATCGAGGCGGGCGAATCTCTGTGATCATCTGCGCCTACACCGAAGACCGCTGGTCGGAACTGGCGGCCGCCGTCGAATCGGTGCGGCAGCAGACGCTGCCGGCGCACGAGATCATCGTCGTGATCGATCACAATCCACCGCTGCTGGCGCGAGCGCGCAACCAATTGAACGAGGTCGTCGTCATTGAGAACCGTCAGCCACGCGGCCTGTCCGGCGCGCGCAACAGCGGCGGGGCGATAGCGAGTGGTGACATCATCGCCTTCATGGATGAAGACGCCACCGCCGCCCCCGATTGGTTAGCTCAACTGATCGGCCCTTACGCCGATCCAGACGTGTTGGGCGTCGGCGGCGCGATCGAACCAAAGTGGCTGAACGGTCGTCCCAACTGGTTTCCCGCCGAATTCGACTGGGTCGTGGGCTGCACGTATCGCGGCCTGCCTGAAACGCTGCGCCGCGTGCGCAACCTGATCGGCTGCAACATGTCCCTGCGCCGTGAGGTCTTTCAGCAGATCGGTGGCTTTCGCAGCGGCATCGGGCGGGTGGGCACGCGGCCGGTGGGCTGCGAAGAAACCGAGTTGTGCATCCGGCTCAATCAACAGCAGCCGCACAGCGTCTTACTCTACGAGCCGCGCAGCCGTGTGTGCCACCGGGTGCCGAAAAGCCGATCGAGTTGGCGTTACTTCAGCACTCGCTGCTATGCGGAAGGTTTGTCAAAAGCGCTCGTGGCGCGCTTCGTCGGAGCGAACGACGGCCTGTCATCGGAGCGAACCTATGCTTTTCAGACGCTGCCGCGCGGCGTCGCGCGGGGCATATTCGACGTGATACAGCGCGGCGATTGGAGCGGCTTCGCCAGGGCGGCGGCCATCACGATCGGTTTACTGTTGACGACGGCGGGGTATGCAATGGGGCGTGCGCAGCTGGGGCTGGCCGGTCGCACTGCCGACAACGCGCCCGCTCAAATCAATCTGAAGGAGCCGATTAGTTGAAGGCACACTCAACTGAATTCAGACCAGCCTGGCTGGTCGAGATCGAACTGGCCGCCGCGCTGCCGGACATCGTCGCAGCGCGCACGCTCACCGGTGAATTGTACCGGCGAGCGTGCGCGCTGGTGCGTCTGCATTCGCAGCCGTTAGGCTTGATCGAATTGCCGCTGGGCGCAGACGGCCTGCGCGCCGCAGAGTATGCGCCGCACATCTGGCGCGAGTGGCAGTCGGCGATCAACGATCATTTGCAGGCCGATGGCTGCCCGCCAGTATCAGCATTGACGCCGTTGGGTCTGGCGGAAGCAGGTACGCCGAAGTGTCTACAGGCCCGCGCAGTGATGTTGGCTGACGCGCCGTTTGTCAGTGTGATCGTTGCGACGCGCGATCGGCCGATCGAGTTGGCGGCGGCACTCAAATCGCTGCAAGCGCTCGACTATCCGCATTACGAGATCATCGTCGTAGACAATGCGCCCGCCACCACCGCCACGGCCGAGTTGATTCAGCGCTGGCCGATCGGGCGCAGCTCTGTGCGCTATGTGCGGGAGGACGAACCCGGCTTAGCCATCGCCCACAATCGCGGCCTGCTGGCTGTGACTGCGCCGATCGTGGCGTTCACCGACGACGATGTGATCGTCGATCAGCACTGGCTGACCGAACTCGTCCGGGGTTTCAGTGTTTCAGATCAGGTGGCGTGTGCTACGGGCATGATCCTGCCGGCCGAGATCGAGACGCCCGCGCAGGCCTGGCTGGAGCAATTTGGCGGCTTTACGAAGGGTTTTGCTCAACGGGTGTTCGATCTCGAAACGCATCGGTTGCCAGGCCCGTTGTATCCGTACACGGTGGGCCGTTTTGGATCTGGCGCGAGTATGGCCTTCAAAACAGCGGTGCTGCGCCAGCTGGGCGGCTTCGATTCGGCGCTGGGTGCGGGAACATTGGCGTTGGGCGGGGACGATCTGGCCGCGTTCTTTCAGATCATCAGCGCGGGCTATCAATTGGTGTATCAGCCGTCGGCCCTGCTCTATCATCGGCACCGACGCGAATACGAAGGTCTGGCGCGTCAAGCTTACGGCTACGGCGCAGGTCTGACGGCCTATTTGACGAAGACGCTGGTCGACAGGCCGGCGCGGCTATTGGACTTTGTGGCGCGGCTGCCGGCCGGTGTGGCGTATGCCATCAGCCCGCGCTCGCCCAAGAACAGCCAAAAACAGGCTGGTTATCCGGCCCAATTGACGTGGCTCGAACGGCGCGGCATGCTGGCCGGCCCGTTTGCCTATCTGCGCAGTCGTTGGCACACGCGACGGATTCGATCGCAGTTCGAAGACCTGTCAGGTGGCGCACAGAGTCCTGAAACAACCAGCCGTCACATGCGCCACCTGACAGGTCTGGATTGATTTTGGATAAGGATGGTCTGAAGTGATGAACGCGCCCGTTCCGATCCTCCTGTACCACAGTGTGGCGAGCACGACTGCGCCGCGCTTCAAAAAGTGGACCATTGAGCCGGCAACGTTTGCGGCGCATATGGCTTATCTGCGCGATCAGCGTTACACGCCGCTGACGGTGACGCAGCTGGCGCGATCGATGACGGCGCCGGCCAACGGTCTGCCGGACCGCCCGATTGTGATCTCGTTCGACGACGGTTACGCCGATTTTCTCGGCGGGGCGTGGCCGATCTTGCAACAGCATAATTTTGCGGCGACGCTGTACATGGTGACGAAGTACGTGGGGCAAAGCAGCAGTTGGCTGTACGGCCAGGGCGCGGGCGATCGGCCGCTGTTGACGTGGGCGCAGCTGGCCGAGATCAGCGCGGCGGGCATCGAATGCGGAGCGCACAGCCACTCGCACGTGCAATTGGACACTGTGCCCATCGACGTGGCGCGCGAAGAAATCGTGCGCTCGAAAAACGAATTGGAGCAGCATCTCAATCAACCGGCCGAGACGTTCGCTTATCCCTATGGCTAATACAGTCCGGCAGTGCGTGATTTAGTGCAGGCCGCCGGGTACACCTCATCCTGCGCAGTCAAGCATGCGCTGAGCACCACTACAGA
>JACRBO010000594.1 GCA_016219235.1 Chloroflexota bacterium | reverse complement strand
TCCTGTCTTGACATTCCGATAGACGGCGTGAGCGGTCGATCGGCTCACATCATTAGACTTTCACCGGTTAGTTTGACAGAGAGTGCTTGTCGAGTCCTTAGCCAATTCTTAAGTTTCTCTAAAGTCGAGGACAGATAAACAAAAAGCGGCGCAGATGCGCCGCCGAGAGGGGTAACGTCGTTGAAGCTAGTTCGATCGAGGCAAAGTAAAGCCGATGGTGGTGCCTTCACCCGGCACGCTCGTGACCCACATCCGGCCACCCTGAGCATGGATCAATTCGTTCGCAATCGCCAGACCCAGACCGGCCCCGCTGCCCGAACGCGCCTTATCACCGCGATAGAAGCGCTCGAAAATGCGAGGCTGACCATCGGGGCCGGGCTGCAGATCAGCGGCGGGGATGCCGGGGCCGCTATCGCTGACTTCGATCTTGACCATGTTGGTTGGCAGGCCGTCACGCGACGTATCGACTGCCGCGCCACTCACCGCGATCTGCCCGCCACCGGGTGTGAAAGTCAGCGCGTTTTGCAGCAGATTGATCAATACACGGCGCGTGGCATGTCGATCGGCGTGCACGGGCGGCAGCGTGGCGGGCAGATCGATCTTCAGGGTCACGCCGGTCCGATCGAGCTGCGGCAACAACCCCGTCAGACAATCTTGCACGAGGTCTTCGACATAGACCGCGATCGGTTCCAATGGAAACTGACCGGCCTCCAATTGCGATAGCGCAAACAGATCGTCGATCAGCCGACCCAGGTAGCGCGTCTCACGGCTGACCGTAGCGAGATACTGCGTCGCTGTGGCGGCGTCTTCGACGACGCCTTCTTCCAAAGCCTCGACGGCGGCTTGCACCGCGGCCAGCGGCGTGCGCAGATCGTGCGCCACGTTGGCGACGATGTCGCGCCGCGCCTGCTCCAATTTTTGCTGCTGATCCAGCGATGCCTGCAACCGTGCAGCCATGTCGTTGAAGGTGCCGGCCAGCTGAGCCAGCTCGTCTTCACTGTGCACAGCGATGCGCGTCGCCAGATCCCCGCTCGCGATGCGGTGCGCGCCCGCCGCCAGCGCCTCGATCTGTCGATTGAAGCTGCGCGCCATCAGGTAACCCAGGCATACGGACACGCCCAACGCCGCGACGATCAGCAGCCCCACCAACCAGAGATTGCCCGGCTGCTGCGCCACTTCGACGATCTGCGCGGCCCAGTCAGCCGGCTGAACGAACACGTGATAAACGGTAAAGCCCAACAGCGCCGCCAGCAGGGCGCCGGCGATGTAAGTGGCCGTCAACTTGCTGCGGATGCTGGTATGGCGGAACCGGCGTTGGAACATAGTGTGACCTCAGGCTTGATCGTTGAAGCGATAGCCAACACCCCAGACCGTTTCGATCAGGCGCGGGTTGGCCGGGTCCGCTTCAAGTTTTTCGCGCAGGTGGCGGACATGGACAGTAACGGTACTCGTCTCGCCCGCGTAGGTGTAACCCCAGACCTGATCCAGCAGCTGCTCGCGCGTAAAAACCTGCCGGGGATAGCTGGCGAGAAAATGGAGCAGATCAAATTCTTTGGCGGTGAGCGCCATGGGCTGATCGCGCAGAGTGACGCGCCGTGCGCCCGGCTCGATGACGAGGTCGCCCGACCGGATCACGTCTGCACTCAGCGGTGTTGTGGCGCGGGCCATTTCAATGCGACGAAAGATCGCTTTTACGCGCGCGATGACTTCGCCGGGGCTGAAGGGTTTGATCACGTAATCATCGGCGCCCAGGCCCAACCCCAGGATGCGCTCGTACTCTTCGCCGCGCGCGGTCACCATCAGAATCGGCACGTTGGATTCGGCCCGCACTCGGCGGCAGACCTCCCAGCCGTCCACTTGCGGCAGCATCAGATCGAGCACGATCAGATCGGGCTTATTAGCACGTGCGCTGTGCAGCGCCGTCTGCCCTTCGGCGGCGGTGAGTACGCTGAAGCCGTCGCGTTTTAGATAGAGTTCCAGCACATCGCGGATGGTGGGATCGTCGTCGACGACCAGCACGGTTTTGGTCATTACGGCTCCAGACACAGGCCTAATCTGCGCGTCAGACACATCACCACGGGCAAGGGCATTATACATCGGTGTTGGTCAGTCAGATTCAAAACCAATCCGCATCCAGAGATCGGCTCGTCGATGACGATCAGGCCGGGTCACGACGGCCTCAAAATAGCGGCATCCCTTCACGTTGAGAGGATCGTCGGGCGTAGACCTCGGAGGTTTTCACCGGCTCACGTGCCGGGCTTGACCGTCTCATGAAACCTCCGAGGTCTTGACCGGCGATCTACCGATGTTAGTTACACCCAATTGATTTACAGCAACAGCGCGGCCCG
>JACRBO010000593.1 GCA_016219235.1 Chloroflexota bacterium | reverse complement strand
GCCATAGTCCGCAACTTGCTGCGCTTTAGAACAATCCCAGCACTTTGCCCGTCTTCAAGTCCAGATCGACATCGAAGAAGACCGGGCGGGTGGGCAGGCCCGGCATGGTGCGCATGGTGCCGACGAGCGGATACAGGAAGCCCGCGCCCACGCTGGCGCGCACGTCCGTAATCGGGATGCGGAAGCCGGTGGGCGCGCCCTTGACGGCGGCATCAGCCGTGAACGACAGGTGCGTCTTCGCCATGCAGATCGGCAGTTTGTCGAAGCCCAGGCGCGTGTACAGTTCCACCTTCGCTTCGGCTTCGGGCGTGTAGTCCACGCCGTCCGCGCCATAGAATCTGGCGATGGCGTCGATCTTGTCTTTGATCGACGCCTCAACCGGATACAGGAATTGGAATTGCTTCGGCTTGTTGACGGCGACCATCACGGCATGGGCCAGATCGATCGCGCCCTTGCCGCCGTGCATCCAGTGCGTGCACTTGTACGCGCCTTCTGCGCCCGCTTCGACCGCGTACTTGCGCACCAGTTCGATTTCGGCATCCGTATCATCTTTGAACGAGTTCACCGCCACGACGACGGGCACGCCGTACTGTCGGGCGTTGTGAATGTGGCGCACCATGTTGGGCATGCCCTTTTCGAGCAGTTCCAGGTCTTCGTGCGTGTACGCCGCATCGAGCGGCCGCCCCGCCACAACCTTCGGCCCGCCGCCGTGCATCTTCAGCGCGCGGATGGTCGCCACGAGCACCACTACATCGGGAATCAGGCCCGAATAGCGGCACTTGATGTCCATGAATTTTTCCATGCCGATGTCCGCGCCAAAGCCCGATTCCGTCACGACGTAATCGGCCAGCTTGAGCGCGATCTGAACGGCCACGATGCTGCTGTTGCCGTGCGCGATGTTGGCGAACGGCCCGGCGTGCACGAAGGCGGGCGTGCCTTCCAACGTCTGCATCAGGTTCGGCATGATGGCGTCTTTCATCAAGACCGTCAATGCCCCGGCCACACCCAGGTCTTCCGCGGTCAACGCTTCGCCGCGCGTGTTGGTGCCAAAGACCATCCGGCCCAATCGATCGCGCATATCGGCTAATGACGTGGTCAGCGCCAGAATCGCCATGATTTCAGAGGCGACCGTGATGTCGTAGCCCGTGAGCCGCTCGTTGCCTTTTTCTTCCGTACCCAGGCCCACCTGAATCTTGCGCAGCAGGCGATCGTTGATGTCCACCACGCGCTGCCAGGTGATGCTGGCCGGGTCGATGTCCAGGCGGAACATGCGGCGCTTGTCCTCGGTCGACATATCGGCCAGCGTCTCAGCCTGAATGTCCAGCTTCGCCAGGCGCTTGCGCTGCGACGGCGTGAATTTGCCGTTGGCCGTCATGCTCTTCGCAAGCTTATCGTCGTCGGCCTGCGCGCGCTCGTGCAGCAGGCGGGCATCAATTGCCGCCGCCATCAAGTTATTCGCCGCCGTAATCGCGTGGATGTCGCCCGTCAAATGGAGGTTGAAATCTTCCATCGGGATGATCTGTGAGTAACCGCCGCCGGCCGCGCCGCCCTTGATGCCAAAGGTCGGGCCTTGCGAAGGCTGCCGAATGCAGGTGAAGACCTTCTGGCCCAGGTGCGCGCCCAGGGCTTGCGACAGGCCGACGGTCGTCGTGGTCTTGCCTTCGCCCAGCGGCGTCGGCGTAATGGCGGTCACGTCGATGTATTTGCCGTTCTTGCGCCGCGCCAGCCGCTCGCGCACATCCAGATGCACCTTAGCCTTATACGGGCCAAAGAGTTCCAGGTCGGTGGGCTTCAGGCCGACCTCTTCTGCAATTTGCAGAATGGACTTGAGCTTGCCTGCCTGAGCAATGTCGATGTCGCTGGGCACCGGTGACAGCAGTTTCAACTTCGTCGGCTTGAAGGCCGACTTCGCCGGGGCCGGCTTTGCTGCCACGGCACTTTTGGCTGCTGCCTTCGCGGGTGCCGCTTTCTTCGCGGCGGCTTTCTTGACCGGCCTGACAACTTTCTTCGTAGGCATTGCTTTCTCCTTGGTTAAGATGTGGGGATCCGGGTGGTTTGACCTCGCAGTAGAGGCAGCTGGCGAGGATTAACTTGTAGTATATCCTACTGGCGTTAGCCCCTCATCCCTAGTGGCGAATGTCACAGTCACATAAGATACCCGTCATGGTGCGGGGCCGTCGAACCTCAATCAGCCATCAATTCTCAATTTGAACTTGATGCTCCCGCTGGATTTGGCAATCCAGCGGCCTGAACGGCGGATTGGCCAATCTGCCGGGAGCGCATTTGCCAGAATGAGAATTGTTGGCGCTTAGCTGTCTGCGAGCGTTCAGCTAACGGTTACTCGCCGGAACCTGCGGCCCACCCCGCCTAGGTTTGCGCCGTCTTCAGCCACACCACAAAGGCCGCACCCTCGCCCGGCTGCGAATCGACGGTGATGTGCCCGCCAATCTGCCCGATAATGCGTTGGGCAATGGCCAGGCCCACGCCGGCGCCTGGTGTCCGATAATCCGCAGCGGCTTTACCGCGATAAAATGGCTCGAAGATGTGCGGCAGATCATTCGCCGATATGCCCGGACCGGTATCGCGCACCTCGATGGTCATCCAGGCCCGATCGGCCGCGTCGAGAGCGGCGCGCAGCGTGATCGCGCCGCCGGGCGGCGTGTAACTCAGGGCATTGGCCAGCAAGTGAGCGAATACCTGTCGCAGCAAAGCGCGATCGGTGGTCAGCCTGGGCAAATCCGACGACGGGCACTGTGACAACGTAAGCTGGCGTTCGTGGGCTGCACCGGCGTGGTCGGCCACCACCTCGTACACTAGCGCGTCCACGTCCAGCAACTCGTGGCGCGCGTCGATCGCCGTCACGTTCAGGTGCGATATATCCAGTAGATCGTCGATCAGGCGGTGCAGCCGATCGGCCTGCTGCTGTAAGGTCTCCATGTATTGATCGTGATTCTCGAGCTTGCCGCGCTTCAGCAACTCAAGATAGAGCTTGATGTTAGTCAGCGGCGTGCGCAGTTCGTGGCTGATGCGCCCGATGAATTCGTCTTTCAATTGCTCGAGCTCGGTCAAGCGCACATTGACTTCAAGCAGCTCGTGCGTCCGCTCGGTCACTCGCCGCTCTAGCGCGGCATT
>JACRBO010000606.1 GCA_016219235.1 Chloroflexota bacterium | reverse complement strand
GCCGTCGAATTGACGAAGCTGGTGGCGAATCAGCAGACACTGCCCGTGATGGTAGCGCTGGTGTTGGTGCTGGTCGGCTTTGGCTTCAAGGTCGCGGCGGTTCCCTTCCACATGTGGGCGCCCGATGTGTACGAAGGCGCGCCGACGCCCATCACAGCCTTCATCTCCGTGGCGTCCAAAGCCGCAGGCTTCGCTGTGCTGGTGCGCTTCTTCTTGCTGGTATTTGGCCCGGTGCAAGAGCAATGGATTGGGTTGGTAGCGGCGCTATCTGTGGCGACGATGACACTCGGCAACGTGCTGGCGATCCCGCAGCGCAACTTCAAGCGCATGCTGGCCTATTCGTCCATCGGTCAGGCCGGGTACGTGTTGATCGGCGTGGCGGCGGTCGGGACGCTGGGCACAGCGGGCGTGTTGTACTATTTGACCGCCTACGTGCTGACGAACATCGCGGCCTTTGCCGTGGTAGCCGTCGTCACGAACATCACGGGCAGTGAGTTGATCAAAGACCTGGCGGGCTTCAGCCGCCGATCGCCTGGTGTGGCCCTGGCGCTCCTGGCGGCGATGCTGTCGCTGTCCGGTGTGCCGCCGCTGGCCGGTTTCTTTGCCAAGTTCTTTATCTTCAATGCGGCGGTCGGGTATGTGGATAGTACCGGCCAGCATGTCCTGGTGTGGCTGGCGATCGTCGGCGTGCTGAACAGCATCATGGCGTTGTACTACTATCTGATCATCTTGAAGGTCACGTACGTCGATCGGGCCGAGGGCGATACCGTGCCGGTGGCCGTGCCCGGATCGTACAAGATTGCACTGGCCGTGACGATGATCGGTATGCTGGTCATGGGCATCTTCGCCGCGCCGTGGTACGATGTGGCGACGACCGCCGCCCAGACCATCCGGTGATTTTTTCGGCCAAACTGAGCGATTGCGCTAATTTTTACATTGACGAATCATGCGGGGTGTGCTAAGATTTTGAAGAGAGCGCGCCCCCTCATTGAGGGCGCGCGACTGTTGTCACATGAACGAGCCGAAACCCGAAACGCCGAATCCCACTCAAACAGTCAGCAAAGCGCTGGCCGAAGGGAGTTTGATCGGGGCACAGGCCGGGTGTATCAGCGTTTTTCTGGTGATTTTGGCGCTGGTGGCAGGGTTGTTGCTCGATCAAGTTTTGGGAACCAAACCGATGTTCGTGCTGGGACTGCTGCTCCTCAGCATTCCGGTCAGTCTATATGCGATGGTGCGCAGCGTGCTAGCCAGTTCGCGAGCCAGACAGGCGCCATCAGCCGCAGCGAAATCCAAGAAGGAGGACAAGGCCCTTGAGCAAGCTGATTAAGTGGGTGGTTTTCATTGCCGTAATCGTCGGCTTGTGCAGCCTGGCGAGCGCGCTGGGCAAGCTGGGTAACTTCCCGGCCGTGGCATTGCCTGCGGAAGCGCCATTCTCAATCGGCGGATTCCCGGTCGCCAACACGCTCATCACCACCATCCTCGCCGACGCCGTATTGCTGCTGTTTGTGTTTGCGGCCATGCGCAAGATTCGACGCGGCGATCCCGACGCCGAAATTCCACGCGGCGCGCAGAATATTTTCGAGTTGATGATGGATGCCCTGTATGGTCTGTGCAAAAACGTCGCCGGCTCCAATGCGTTGAAGATTTTCCCCGTCATGGCGACGATTTTCCTCTTCGTCTTGTTTGCCAACTGGATGGAGATGGTGCCCGGCATGGAGAGCATCGGCACGCTGCACGCGCCCCACGAAGGCACGGGCTTCAAGCCGGTCGAATTGATCGCGGGGACGCTGTACACCGTCGATCGCGCGCAGCCGGTGGCGCTTGAGGCGCACGCGACCGAAGGCGAGGCCCAGCCGGTCGAGGGCGAGCCTGCATCTGAAATGTGCACCTCCTGCATCGTGGTGCCGTTCTTCCGCGTCCCGACCAGCGACATCAACACGACGTTGGCCCTGTCACTGGTCACGATGGTGCTGGTGCAGGTCTTTGGCGTGCGGGCTTTGGGCGGCGCTTACTTCTACAAGTTCATCAATATCCCGGCCTTGAAGAAGGGCGGCATGGGGATCATGTTTTTCGTCGTGGGCTTCCTGGAACTGGTCTCCGAGATCTCCCGCATCCTGTCGTTTGCCTTCCGTCTTCTGGGCAACATCTTCGCGGGCGGCGTGCTGCTGTTCGTGATGACGTCGCTGATGCCGTTCATTTTGCCGGTGCCGTTTTACGGCCTGGAACTGTTTGTGGGCTTCATTCAGGCGCTCGTGTTCTCCATGTTGTCGCTGGCGTTTATCAGCGCGGCGATGACCAGTCACGACGGTCACGAAGAAGCACACCACTAAACTCGACTTTAATCATCACTACCCCCTTG
>JACRBO010000605.1 GCA_016219235.1 Chloroflexota bacterium | reverse complement strand
TCTGTGTCATGTGTCGTGTCCGGAGCAGATTGACGATTGCCTGTACTGGCGGTAGACTTACTTTACCTCACGTTGTCAGGAGATGATCCTTGGCCGAAACGTTTGCACAATCTCGTTGGGCATTGACAGCCCTGTTGCCGGCGCATAGCGGGCCGCAGTTGACCGATTATTTGTCGCAATTGGAAGAGACCCTGGGCGATCTGGAATCCACCCGATCGCAGCTCACGCCCGATCTGCCCGCCGGCGAATTTGTCTCCATTCTTAAACGATATGAGACGGTCAGCGAACTGGCACACCGGTTGGGCGGCTACGCCTTTCTGTGGTTTACCGAGGATACGCAAAATCAAGACGCCTTGAATTTCAAGGGCCGCATCGATCAAGTGTTGGCGCAGGCCAGCAATCGAACGTTGTTCTTCAGCCTGTGGTTCAAAAGCCTGGACGATGCCCAGGCCGATCGGTTGCTGGCGGCCAGCGGTGATGCGCGCTACTACTTCGAATCATTGCGCCGCTTCAAGCCGTACACCTTGAGTGAAGCCGAAGAGCAAATCATCACGTTGAAGGACGTGAACGGCATCGACGCACTGGTGACTGTGTACGACATGATCACCAACAAGTTCGAGTTCACACTCGAAGTCGATGGCGAAACGAAGAAACTGACGCGCGATGCCCTCAGCGCGTATGCCCGCCATCCGTCGCCTGACGTGCGCGCGGCAGCTTATCGCGAATTGTACCGTGTCTACGGCGAGCACAGCACGCTGCTGGCGCAGATATACAACTTTCGCGTACGTGACTGGCATGCCGAGGCGATTCAGGTGCGGCACTACGCTGAGCCAATCTCCGTCCGCAATCTGGGTAATGATATTCCGGATGCGGTGACGGATACCTTGTTGGCGGTCAGCCGCAATAACAATCACTTGTTCCAGCGCTATTTCAAACTTAAAGCCAAGTGGATGCGCGTGCCCAAACTGCGCCGTTACGACATCTATGCGCCGCTGCTCGAATCCGAGAAAGAGTACGGCTACGACGAATCGGTACAGCTGGTGCTCGATAGTTTTCGCGACTTCTCGCCGGTCCTGGCCGACCAGGCACGGCGGGTCTTTGTGGACGGGCACATCGATGCCGAGGTGCGGGCGGGCAAGCGCGGCGGCGCCTTCTGCGCGGGCATTCTGCCTGGCGTCTCGCCGTGGGTATTGGTGAACTTTGCCAATCGCGCGCGTGATGTGGCCACGCTGGCCCACGAATTGGGTCACGCCATTCACGCGTTGATGGCTGCCGCTCACTCGGTGCTGACGTTCCATTCGTCGCTGCCGCTGGCCGAAACGGCCTCCACGTTCGCGGAGATGCTGCTGACCGATCGGTTGTTGAAAGCCGAAACGGAGGTGGCGGTGCGACGCGATCTGCTGGCCGGCAAGATCGACGATGCGTACGCTACCGTGCAGCGCCAGGCTTATTTCACGCTATTCGAGCGCGAGGCGCACCACTTGGTGAATGAGGGTCAATCGGTCGATGAAATCACGGTGCGCTATCACGCCAATCTGGCCGAGCAATTCGGCGACGCCGTGGACGTGGCTGACGAGTTCAAGTGGGAGTGGATTTCGATCCCGCACATCTATCACTCCCCGTTCTACACCTATGCCTATAGTTTCGGGCAGCTGCTGGTGCTGGCGCTGTACCAGATGTATCGCAAAGAAGGCGAAGCATTCAAGCCCAAATACTTGAAGATTCTGTCGTATGGCGGATCGGAATCGCCGGCAAAGATTCTGACTGAGGCGGGCATCGACATCGCTTCGGCCGAGTTCTGGCAGGGCGGCTTCGATGTGATCAAAGGCTGGATCGACGAGGCGGAGAGTCTGGCGGTATGAACAACATCGTTTACCATCTCGCGCCGATCGAATACTTTCACGGTCAACCGCCCGATCGGCCGTATACGCCCGCCGAGTTCGATCGGGAAGGCTTTATCCACTGCACCAAAGGTGACGAGCAGTTGGTGATTGTGGCAAATCGCTACTATCGGACTGATGAACGGGCGTTCCTCGTGATTGTGATCGATGAAGACCTGGTGACGGCGCCGATCAAATACGAGCCGGGTAACGACGAGGTGCTCTATCCGCACATCTATGGCGCATTGAATCGCAGCGCCATCGTGAGTGTGTTGCGGATGCCGCGCCTGTCCGACGGATCATTTCAATTTCCAGATCGCAATGTGACACATACTTGACGCAGGCTTGTTTTGCGTGGTTTTTCTCGATCGGTTGAACGGTACCTGAATAGTACTCTAGATCATTGTGTTCGCTTTGGACTTGTGTTATTAAGAAAGCACCTCGCGAGCAGACGCTCGTTTCATCCCCGAAACGGCGCGTCATGCAGTTGAGCAGTGACAGTACGTGAATCGGAAAGGAGGCGCGACGAATTTGAAGAACGGCGTCGAACCACCGGAAAACGTGAGTCCGATGTTCGCGCAAGCGGCGTTCCGAGAGACCATCACACCCTGACTGTTGAGTCGCAGACTCCGGCCCTCCGTCGCATTAGGCGGCTTTGAAGTAGCTGTGGACTAAAGTCGCCCGTAAGGCCGATACACCGCAAGGTGCACCTGACGGCGACGCGACCCGGGCAGACACGCGCTGGTAGTTGGCTGGCTGGTGATTCTCACGACCAAATTTGCAACATCTGGTTAAGGACGGCCAGCCCGTCAGTAGTTGCGGTTAGCGTGTGATCTGCTGCAGAGGATACAGCTCAGGAATAAATGTTAAGACACACGGCCTCGTGACACCCCATGTGGATGGCCCAAATGGCAGTGCCCGGGTGTAAGTAGTTGAAGCAGCAAGTCGTTGCAGGGCGCATTTGGACGGACCAACTGACATCGGACAAGCGGGTCAACTGAATAGTGTTGCCGGGCCACCCACCCAAAAAGTGAGTGGCCCTTTTTGTTTAATTTGCCCTTGACATGCGCCGAGCGCCTGTGGTACTATCTGGCGCACAAAGACGCTGACGAGGACGAGTACACGTCACCCGTGATTGGTCAGAGAGTCGGACGGTAGCCGCTGAAAGTCCGATCCAGTTGCAGACGTGGAATGGCCCTCCGAGTTGCGCGGGCAAAACCGATCGGGAGTAGCTCAAGCCGGAATCGCCACCGTTATCAGGGCAGAGAGTATCGTTATAAGGCGCACAGCGCCGACCGTACTCGCAAAGTGAGGCTGGCTCAGGCACCTGTCGCATCACAGACAGGTGTTTTTATTTATAGCATGAGCGGCTTAAAGTGGGTGGCACCACGGGCGTATCGAGCGCTCGTCCCAGACAGCGCAGTGATGCGAGTCGGGACGGGCGTTTTTTGATCTCACGCAAAGCCGCAAAGCGGCAAAGCAAATGCGGCAAAGGAATTATGGAGGCACGCAATGGAAGCAGCCGTTGAAATTCAATCAGCAGTAAGCAGTCCGCAATCTGCAATCAAAAAGGGGCGCATTCTCACCGGCGATCGGCCCACCGGCCCGCTGCATCTGGGGCACTATGTCGGCACACTGGCCAATCGGGTGCGGCTGCAGGATGAGTATGAGGTGTTTTTGCTCGCGGCCGATTATCACGCACTGACCCGCACGGTCGATAAGGAACACGTTGCGGCCACGGTCGGCTACACGCGCCAACTCGTGCTCGATTATCTATCGGTGGGCATCGATCCCGACAAGACCACGATCTACGTGCAATCGGATGTGCCCAGCGTGTGCGAACTGCATCTGTTGTTCTCGATGCTCGCGACCGTGCCGCGCCTGGAGCGCGTGCCGACGCTGAAAGAAGTCATGGACGCCGAGCACATCGAGCAGCCATCGTATGGCTTGCTGGGCTATCCGGTGCTGCAGGCTTCCGATATTTTACACGTGCGCGCGAACCTGGTGCCGGTCGGCAAAGATCAGGCGTCGCATCTGGAAGTCACCCGCGAGATTGCCCGGCGCTTCAACTACCTGTACGGCAGCGAGGTTTTTCCCGAGCCCGATACGCTGATCGGCGACGTGCCGACGCTGGTGGGCACGGACAACAAAGCGAAGATGTCCAAGTCGCTGGGCAACGCGATCATGCTGTCGGATGATGAAGCGACCGTGCGCCAAAAGGTGATGAGCATGTACACCGATCCCACGCGCATCCGGGCGGACATTCCCGGCAACCCCGATGGCAATCCCGTCTTCCAGTATCACGATGCGTTCAATCCGAATACGGCTGAGGTCGAAGACTTGAAGGATCGCTATCGCACTGGCAAGGTGGGCGATGTGGAAGTGAAGAAGAAGCTGAATATCGCGCTGCAAAACTTCCTCGCGCCGATCCGCGAGCGCCGCGCGCACTACGAGGCCAAGCCCGGCCTGATCGACGAGATCATCGCGGCGGGTGCGGCCAAGATTCGGCCCATCTCGGAAGAGACCGTAGCGATGGCGCGAGAGGCGATGGGGCTGAGGCGGTTGCGGTAGCGAATTAGTGCGGTAGTTACGCAACACGCATCACGAAATACGCGACACGATTTCAAACACTAAATCATTCTTGCAAGGAGAGCCATGTCTGACCAGGTGAAGTTCCTACTCGACGAAAGTGAAATGCCGACCGCGTGGTACAACGTGCAAGCCGATTTTGCGACGCCGCTGCCGCCGGTAATCAATCCGGGCACCGGCCTACCGATCGGGCCGGATGCCTTAGCGCCGCTGTTCCCGATGGAGATCGTCATGCAGGAAGCATCCGTCGGCCCGTACGCGGCGCGGTTCATCGACATCCCCGAAGAGGTGCGCGAAATCTATCGGTTGTGGCGGCCCACGCCGTTGATGCGGGCGCGGCGTTTGGAGAAGGCCCTTGATACTCCGGCGCAGATTTATTTCAAATACGAGGGTGTGTCGCCGGTCGGATCGCACAAGCCTAACACGGCTGTGCCGCAGGCATATTACAACAAGCTGGCCGGCACGAAGCGGATCGCGACGGAAACCGGCGCGGGGCAGTGGGGTAGCGCGGTGGCTTTCGCGTCGGCGTTCTTTGGCCTTGAAGCGAAAGTGTACATGGTCAATATCTCCTATCAGCAGAAACCCTATCGCCGCATGCTGATGGAATCGTATGGCGCGTCGATCGTTGCTTCGCCATCCAAGGATACAAATGCTGGCCGCAAGTTTCTGGCGCAAGATCCCAATCACAGCGGCTCGCTGGGCATCGCGATCAGTGAAGCGCTGGAAGATACCGTCACGACGCCGGACACCAAATACTCGATCGGCTCGGTGTTCAATCACGTCCTGCTGCATCAAACGGTCATCGGCGAGGAAGCCCTGAAGCAGATGGAACTCGTCGGCGCGTATCCCGACATCGTGATCGGCTGTGTGGGTGGTGGGTCGAACTTTGGCGGCATCGCGCTGCCGTTTGTGCGCGGCAAGTTGAAGGACGGCCGAACCACGCGCATCGTCGCCGTGGAACCGACCGCCGCGCCGTCGTTGACGAAAGGCATTTACACCTATGACTTCGGCGATACCGCGCAGATGACGCCGCTGGTCAAGATGTACACGCTCGGCTCGGCCTTCATTCCCGCGCCCATTCACGCGGGCGGTCTGCGCTATCACGCCATGGCGCCGATCGTGTGCAAGTTGTACGACGAAGGCGTCATTGAAGCGGTGGCCGTGGCGCAGAATCCGGTGTTTGCGGCGGCGGTGCAGTTCGCGCGCACCGAGGGCATCATTCCCGCGCCGGAATCCGCGCACGCGATCCGCGTCGCCATCGACGAAGCATTGCAGGCTAAAGCGGCGGGTGAGAAGAAAGTAATCTTGTTCAACCTCAGCGGGCACGGTCACTTCGACATGGCCGGTTATCAGAAATACTTCGCGGGCGAACTGGAAGACTATGAGTATCCGCGCGAAGCGATTGAAGAAGCGATTGCGGGGCTGCCGAAAGTAAATGCATGACGAGTAACGAGTGATGAGTAATGAGTATGGAACGTTTTACTCGTTACTCATCACTCACTAGACTGGGAGAAGACATGCTGGCTGAAGCGATTAACCAACGCACCGATATTCATCCGTCCATTGACGAACTGCTGCCCCTGTCGGCGCAGGGCAACCTCGTGCCGATCTATCGGGAATTACCGGCCGATCTGGATACGCCGGTGTCGGTGTATCTCAAGTTGGCGGGGCACGGTGCATCGTTCTTGTTAGAGAGCGTGGAAGGTGGTGAACAGATCGGGCGTTACTCATTCATCGGTGTGGAGCCGAGCGCGCTGTTGACGTTCAAGGGCCGCGCGGTGACACGGCGTGTGAATGGCAGCGCCTCGACGTTTGATCTACCCACGGGCAACGATCCATTGCACGTGCTGCAAGCCGAGATGGCGCGCTTCAAGCCGGTGATGTTGCCGGGTCTGCCGCGCTTCGTCGGCGGTCTGGTGGGCTATCTCGGTTACGATGTCATCCGCTTCTTCGAACCGAAGTTGGATGTCGAGGGTGAAGCACCGGCTACCGCACTGCCCGAATCGATCTTCATGCTGGCCGACACGCTCGTCGCTTTCGATCACGCGCGCGGCCGATTGTTGATCATTGCGAATGCGCACCTCAGCGGCGATCCGTATGCGGCCTACGCGGAGGCTGTCACGCGGCTCGATCGGATCGCGGAGCGACTGAACGCGCCTCTTCCAACACGCACCACGCATCACGCACCATCCGCTGAGCCTCTGACTACTAACTTTACCCAGCCTCAATTTGAAGAGATCGTTCGTCAGGCCAAAGAGCACATCGCGGCGGGCGACATCTTTCAAGTCGTGTTGTCGCAGCGGCTGTCGCGGCGCACGTCCGCTCAGCCGTTCGATATCTATCGGGCCTTGCGGCGACTAAACCCGTCGCCGTACATGTTTTTCTTTGACTTTGGCACGGTGAACGATCAACCTTATCACGTGATCGGCGCCTCGCCGGAAATGCTCGTGCGATTGGAAGGCCGCACGGCCACGGTGCGCCCGATCGCGGGTACGCGGCGACGCGGTTCCACTCCCACCGAGGACATGGCGTTGGAGCAAGAACTGTTAGCCGATCCGAAAGAGCGCGCCGAGCATTTGATGCTGATCGATCTGGGCCGCAACGACATCGGCCGCGTGGCCGAGTACGGTACGGTGAGTGTCCCCGATCTATTCGTCGTGGAACGCTATTCGCACGTGATGCACATCGTCTCGCAAGTGGAAGGCAAAGTACGCGATGGCCTGACGGCTTTCGATCTGCTACGCGCGACATTCCCGGCGGGCACGGTCAGCGGCGCGCCGAAAGTGCGCGCGATGGAGATCATTCGCGACCTCGAAGGGTTGAAGCGCGGCCTGTATGCGGGAGCAGTCGGGTATTTCTCGTATGACGGCGCGATGGACACTTGCATTGCCATCCGCACGCTGTTGATGCACGGCGACTGTGTCAGCATTCAAGCGGGCGCGGGCATTGTCGCGGACTCCGATCCGGCGAGTGAATACCAAGAGACGTTGAATAAAGCGAAGGCGTTGGCGGTAGCGATAGAGCAAGCCGAGCGCACTGCGTAATGCGTACTGCGTAACGGAACACGCACCACGCACCACGCACCACGTGCCGATAATGTATTGGGAGTAACAAAGATGATCGCCGTAATCGACAACTACGATTCTTTCACCTACAACTTGGTGCAATATCTCGGCGAATTGGGCGCGGATATTCGCGTGTTTAGAAACGATCAAATCACACTTGATCAGCTTGTTACCCTGTCACCCACTCACCTTGTTATTTCCCCCGGTCCCGGCGACCCGAACGACGGCGGCATTTCGAATGAAGCCATTCGCTATTTCACGGGCAAAATCCCGGTGTTGGGCGTGTGTCTCGGCCATCAGTGCCTCGGCGCGGTGTATGGCGGTGTAGTGAAGCGCGCGCCCAAATTGATGCACGGCAAGACGTCGCCGATTTACCATCAGGGCAAGGGAATTTTCGACGGCTTGCCCAGCCCCTTCGAAGCCACGCGCTACCACTCGCTGATGGTGGACGAACCTGTGCCAGATTGTCTGGAAGTCACCGCGTTTACGAGCGATGGCATCGTGATGGGGTTGAAACACAAAGAGCATCCCACCTTCGGCGTGCAGTTCCATCCCGAATCGATTTTGACGAAGCACGGGAAGCAGTTGTTGAAGAATTTCCTGTCTATCAAGAACTAACAGCCTGTAGCGCGTGGTGCGTGTTTCGTGAAAAACACGCAATACGCGCCAAGACATGGGGAGGCACATCATGATTAAAGACGCGATTGCCAAAGTGATTCGCCGCGAGAATTTGACGCAACCGGAAGCCGAAGCGGCGATGAACGACATCATGGCCGGTGAAGCGACGCCCGCGCAGATTGGCGCGTACCTGATCGCGTTGCGGATGAAGGGCGAGACGGTCGACGAGATCACCGGCTCGGCCCGCTCGATGCGGGCCAATGTGGTGCCGGTACCGGTGCGTGAACGAGCGGGCCTGTACGACACGGCGGGCACCGGCGGCGACGGCAAGCATACGTTCAACATCAGCACGGCGGCGGCGTTTGTGATTGCGGGGGCGGGGCGCAAAGTGGCGAAGCACGGCAATCGCGCCGCATCGTCACAATGCGGCAGCGCCGATGTGCTGGCCGCATTGGGCGTCAACCTCGATTTGACGCCGGATCAGGTGGGCAAAGCGATCGACGAGGTGGGCATCGGGTTCTTGTTTGCGCCGAAGTTTCATCCAGCTATGAAGCATGCCGTCGGGCCGCGCAAAGAGATCGGGCAGCGGACGATCTTCAACGTGCTTGGCCCGTTGACGAATCCGGCCGGGGCAGACGTGCAGATCATCGGTGTGTTCGATCCGGAATTGACCGAGCCACTGGCAAAAGTGCTGGGCGAACTTGGTTCGCGTGCGGCCTTTGTGGTGCACGGCTACGGCGGCGTCGATGAACTGAATACTGCCGGGCCGAATCGGCTGAGTCACTTGAAGGCTGGCAAGGTTACAACGACCACGCTCGATCCCGAAACGCTAGGTTTGCCGCGCGGCGACCTGGCTGAACTGCGCGGCGGCACCGCCGAGGAAAATGCGCGGATTTTGCGCGAGGTGTTGGGTGGTTCAGTCAACGGCGCGCGCAAGAGTGTGGTGCTGCTCAATGCGGCGGCGGCGCTTGGCGCGGAAACCGGCGATTTGCGGCAAGGGCTTGAGTTAGCCGCAGCCTCGCTTGAATCTGGTGCGGCGTTGGCAAAGCTCGATGCGTTGATTAACTTTAGCGCGTGATGCGAATTGCGTGGTCCGTGTATCACGCATTACGCACCACGTAACACGGTCAACATGATTCTCGATCAAATTCTCGCTCACAAAGTTGAAGAAGTTGCGATTCGTAAAGAACAAGTTCCGCTGGCGCGGCTGCGCGCCCAGGCCGAATTGCAAGAGCCGCCGCGCGACTTTATCGGCGCATTGCGAGACGCACCTCGCCCGGCGCTGATCGCCGAATGCAAGAAAGCGTCGCCGTCCAGGGGCTTGCTGCGCGCCGCTTACGATGTCCAGCAGCTCGCGCAGACCTACGATGACAACGGTGCGGCGGCTTTGTCAGTGGTGACGGATGAACGCTTTTTTCAAGGTTCGCTCGATGATCTGGTGGCGGCCCGATCGATCTCGCTGCTGCCTGCGTTGCGCAAAGACTTCCTCGTCGACGAGTACCAACTGTATGAAGCACGCGCGGCTGGCGCGGATGCGATCCTGTTGATCGTGGCGGCGCTCGACGATGCGCGGCTGAAAGCGTTCTATCAACTGGCGTGCGCGCTGCGGCTGGCGGCGATGATCGAAGTACACGACCTGAAGGAACTGGAGCGAGCGTTTCGAGTTGGCCCACAGTTAGTTGGCGTGAACAACCGCAACCTGCGCGATTTCAGCGTGGATTTTCAGACGACGGCGAAACTGCGCGTGCGGATTCCGGGCAACGTGATCGTCGTGGCGGAGAGCGGCATTCATTCGGCGGCGGATGTGGAGGAACTGGCACTCATGGGCGTCGATGCAATGCTGGTCGGCGAGGCGCTGGTGACAGCGACGGATGTGAGGGCGAAGGTGCGGGAACTCGTGACAAGATGAAGGGGTGACAAGGTGACAGGGTGAAGAGGTGAAGGTGAAGATTTGCGGGATAACGAATCTGGATGATGCGCGGGCGGCGATTGAGGCGGGCGCGGATTTGCTGGGGTTCAATTTTTACCGGCAGAGCGTCAGATATGTTGAACCCGAAGTGGCGCGCTCGATCGTCGAGAAGATCCGATCGGGTGTGAGCAAACCGCAGTTGATTGGGGTTTTCGTCAATTCACCGCTGCTTGACATACAATCGATCTTGCGCAGAGTCGATCTCGACTTGGCCCAACTCCACGGCGATGAATCGATCGAGATGCTCACGCAGGTGACTGGCTTCAAAGCGCTGAGGCCGCAATCGCTGGAAGAGGCTGAAAATCAGGCGAAAACGTATGCGGTTAAGAACGAGCCTGCGCTGCTGATCGATGCGTATCGCACGGGCGAGTACGGCGGCACGGGACAGGTGGGCGATTGGTCGCTGGCCGCACAGATCGCGCGACAACACCCGATCTTGCTGGCGGGCGGCATCACGCCGGAGAATGTTGCGGAGGCGATTCGACAAGTGCAGCCGTGGGGGGTAGATGTGGCGTCGGGCGTGGAGAGTACGCCGGGCAAGAAGGATGCGGCAAAAATGAAATTGTTTGTTACCAGAGCACGAAGCAACGGATGAACAACGGATAAACGGATGAGCGTTCGCGTGCTAAATCAGAAATCAGAAATCTTAAATCACAAATTCGGAATTTACGGCGGGCAGTTTGTGCCAGAGACGTTGATGCCCGCGCTGGGCGAACTTGAGGCGGCGTACGTTGAGGCGATGGGCGATGCCGCGTTTGTGGCTGAATACGAGCGTTTGCTGCGCACGTATGTGGGGCGACCGACGGCATTGACCCACGCGCGGCGCTTGAGCGAACACCTGGGTGGCGCGCAGATCTATTTGAAGCGCGAAGACCTGGCGCATTCGGGCGCGCACAAAATCAACAATGCGTTGGGGCAGGCGCTGCTGGCGAAGTTGATGGGCAAACGGCGCGTCGTGGCTGAAACGGGCGCGGGGCAGCATGGTGTGGCTTCGGCCACGGTGGCGGCGTTGTTGGGATTGGAGTGTGTGGTGTACATGGGCACGGTCGATATGGCTCGCCAGCAGCCGAATGTGTTTCGCATGAAGCTGCTGGGTGCAGAAGTGCGGCCGGTCGATGCAGGCACGCGCACGTTGAAGGATGCCATCAACGAAGCGATCCGTGATTGGGTGACGAACGTCAACACGACGCACTATTTGTTAGGGTCGGCGCTGGGGCCGCATCCGTATCCGACGATGGTGCGCGATTTTCAGGCGATCATCGGACGTGAGGCGCGGGCGCAAATCCTGGAGATGACGGAACGCTTGCCCGATCAGTGCGTCGCGTGTGTGGGCGGCGGCTCCAATTCGATCGGCCTCTTTCACGCGTTTCGTGATGATGCAGCCGTTGAACTGATTGGCGTGGAGGCGGGCGGCGAAGGCATTGCGTCGGGCAAGCACGCGGCGCGTTTCGGTGATCCCGCGGTGGGGCGATTGGGTGTGCTGCATGGCACGAAGACCTTTGTGCTGCAAGATGCCGACGGGCAGATCGCGGAGACGCATTCGATTTCGGCCGGTTTAGATTATGCCGCCATTGGGCCGGAGCATGCCCATTTGCGCGATATGGGCCGCGCCCAATACACGTCTGCGACTGACGATGAAGCGCTCAATGCGTTTTCAATGTTGTGCAAGTTGGAGGGCATCATCCCGGCGCTGGAGTCGTCGCATGCGGTCGCCGAGGCGATCAAGCGCGCACCGACGATGAAGAAGGACGCGATTCTGCTGGTGAATTTGTCGGGGCGGGGGGATAAGGATTTGGATACAGTGATGAAGGCGATACGTGACGAGTGACGAGTGATGAGTAATCAACAATCAGAAATCTACAATCAGCAATCACTGGCGCGTATCAGCAATCTGTTCGGTAACAGCCACGCGGCGTTGATGCCGTATTTCCCGTTGGGTTTTCCTGATGCGGCAACATCGTTGGATGTGATCGTCGCGATGAGCGAGGCCGGGGCGGATGCGTTTGAATTGGGTCTGTCATTCTCTGATCCGTTGGCGGACGGGCCGGTAATTCAACACGCGACGCAGATCGCGCTGGAGCAGGGCATCACCGTGGCGAAGGCGCTGGCGATGATCGCCGAGTTACGAGCACGCGGCGTCAAGCAGCCGTTTCTGCTGATGGGCTACTTCAATCCGATGCTGGCGTATGGGCTGGAGCGCTTTGTCAATGATGCAGCCGTGGCCGGTGTCGACGGCTTCATCGTGCCCGATTTGCCGCCCGAAGAAGCGGACGACCTCGATCGGTTGTGCGCCGATCGGGGCTTGGGATTGATTTATTTTCTCGCCCCTACGTCGACGGACGAACGTTTGAAACTCGTCGCCGCTAAAGCGCGGGGATTTATCTATCTGGTATCGTTGACGGGCGTCACCGGCACTCGATCGAAATTGGCCGACAATTTGGGCACATTTGTCGATCGAGTACGGCACGCCACCACGACGCCGATCGCGATCGGGTTTGGGGTATCGACGCCGGAGCAGGCCGCTGATGTGAGTCGTCTGGCTGACGGCGTAATCGTGGGATCGCGCCTGGTGCAGATCGTCGATCGGGCGGAGGATAAAGCGCAGGCTGCGGCGCAGTTCGTGCGCGCGTTGAAGTCGGCGATGCGCTGATCGATTATCCGGCGATCGATTTGCCACAAAGGAACGCAAAGAACGCTAAAGAACTCTCGCCATTTTTGTGATCCTTGTGTTCTTTTGTGGCTGGCCCAACACCGTCGGGTTGGGCACGATCGACAATCGACCGTTGCGCAAAGTTGTGCAAGACGAGCATTGACAGG
>JACRBO010000609.1 GCA_016219235.1 Chloroflexota bacterium | reverse complement strand
GACCACACCAGGTATCTGCCGTAGCTGCCCAAAGTCGTGGTGCTCTTCGCCGATATGTTCGTCGCGTCGCGAGACGAGCGTGATTCACAGGTGGGCCGTTTGCCGCAAACCGAAGTGAGTTTCTGGATACCGACCGTGGCGATGCGCAGCGTCGGCGGCCTGTTCGTACCCGATCATCTGGCCTGGTTCGTGCCGCAGCTCTTCGTCGACGAGAGCAACTCCATCGCCACCGGCCGCGAAGTCTATGGCTTCAACAAGCAAGCCGCACACTTTGAAAAGCCGGCGTCCATTCGGCATCCGGTCTTCGCCGTCGATGTGCTGGGCGTTCAGCACTTCACGCCGCAGGCCACCGGTCAACGCGAGCGATTGTTGGAGATGCGGCGCATCGGTGCTGCGCGCAGCACCGATGCGCTCAGCGATGACCGATCGGCCACGTGGCAGAGTTGGGACGAGGCGCAAGCCGACGTAGTGCCCCAACTTCTCAAGACGATGGCCGCCGACACCAAAAACAAACTCGTCGAAATCACGACGATGCTGATTACCCACCAGATGCGGCTCGTCTTTCTCAAGCAATTTCGCGACATCGCCGACACGCGGTTGGCCTGCTATCAGGCCGTCGTCGAGGCCCCGCTGTCGCTGCTGCAATTTCAACAGGGCGGCTCGTTGTCCGGCGACTACGTTTTGCACATCAATCCGCTGGACAGTCATCCCATCGCCCAGACACTGGGTCTGCGGCTGGAGCACGATGAACAGCGCGCGTCGATAGGTCTCTGGATGAAACTCGATTTCCTGCTGGGCGCAGGCATTGAAATCTGGAAGGCAAGTTAGGCTATGACCTTTGCTCGACATCCCCGACCCGAAACTTTAACGTCACTTGCGGAAACCGCGCCGCGTCCGTTCTGGCTCGACGACGCCGATCGGCCGGAGCCAACCGCCGCGTTGACGACGAGTATCACCGCCGATCTCGTCATCATCGGCGCGGGCTTCACCGGCCTGTGGACGGCGTTGTTGGCGAAAGAAGCGCAGCCCGATCGAGACGTGGTGCTGATCGAGGCGGGCGAATGCGCCAGCGGCGCGACCGGCCGCAACGGCGGCTTTGTGGCCGCGTCCATCACGCATGGTTTCGACAACGGTTTCAGTCGCTGGCCGAACGAGATGTCGAAGTTGATCGCCCTGGGTCAAGCCAACCTTAGCGCGATTGATGATGCTGTGCGGCGTTACGCCATCGATTGTGATTGGCAGCGATCAGGCGAACTGCTCATCGCGACTGAGCCGTATCAAATCGAGAGGCTGCAAGATTTGATGCGGCGCTCAACGCCCTATGGCGAGGAATGGACGTGGCTGGATGCGGATCAGATCCGCGCCGAAGTGAATTCGCCGACCTATCTGGGCGGATTGTCGGGGCAGCACGATGTCGCGCTGACCAACCCCGCCCGATTGGCGTGGGGCCTCCGACGAGCCTGCCTGAATCTGGGTGTGCGCCTCTTCGAGCGGACATCCGCGATCGGGCTGGAGCAAGTCGCCCGCGCGCTGAGTGTGCGTACGTCCTACGGTTCCATTCGTGCGAATAAGGTCGCTTTAGCCACCAATGCTTATCCACCGTTGCTCAAGCGTTTGAATTTCTACATCGTGCCCGTCTATGATTATGTGCTGGTGACGGAACCGTTGTCTGCTGAGCAGCGCAAATCGATCGGATGGCAGAAACGTCAGGGCCTCAGCGATGCGGGCAATCAATTTCACTACTATCGCACCACCGCCGATGGCCGCATTGTATGGGGCGGTTACGACGCCGTGTACTATCGCGGCAACGGCCTGGGGCCGCAGTTCGATGGGAATACGGACTCGTTCGGGCGTCTGGCCGAGCATTTTTTCCAGACGTTTCCGCAACTTCGCGGCCTGCGCTTCACGCATGCGTTTGGCGGCGCGATCGATACGTGTTCACGGTTCAGTCCGTTTTGGGGCACAACGCTTGGCGGGCGTGTGACGTACGCGATAGGTTACACAGGGCTGGGCGTGGGCGCGTCGCGCTTCGGCGCGCAGGTGATGCTGGACTTGCTGGACAGACGCGACACGGAACGCACGCGCTTAGCGATGGTGAAATCAAAGCCATTTCCGTTTCCGCCGGAGCCGTTCCGCGCACCCATCATCAACTTCACGCGCTGGTCGATGGATCAGGCCGATCGACATGCGGGGCGGCGCAATCTGTGGCTGCGCACGCTCGATCGATTGGGGTTAGGGTTTGATTCGTAAGAACCTCACGCAGAGCCGCAAAGAGGCAAAGGGCTTTCAGCATTTCTTTGCTACTTTGCGGCTTTGCGTGAGACTTTGTTAAGCGGCTTGTGGCTCTCGTACCATGATCCAGTAACGCGCCTGCGTTGTCGGCTCGATGTGATCGGCGACTGCCGCGAAGCCCAATCGCGAATAGAAGCGCAGGCTGGCCGCGTTGTAAGTCTCCAAAAAACACGGCACGACTGCGGCGTCGGCTTGCTGAAGCGTCGGCTCAAGCAAGGCCCGTCCTAACCCCCGGCCCTGTTGCGAAGGGGCCACGCCCAGAATCGATAAGTACCAAGTCCCTTCAGGCACAACCGTATGCGCCGTCGGCTCCATGAAGCCGATGATCGATCGATAGTGGGCCAGGCCGCGCGGACCGAGCAAGGCAGCAAAGGCATCGTGCTTAGCCTGTGCCGCCGATTCCGCGACCTCGATCGGTTTCGGCAAGGTCCAGATCGCCACGCCATGCGCTTCAAGCGTCACCGTACCGATCTGATAACCTTCGCGCAACGAGTAGTGAAAGTAGTCGGCCAGCACCATGCGACGCGCGACGGCATCGTCTTCCAAATCGAGTGTGATTGCCGCGTAAAACGGATCCTCGATCAACGCTTCGGCTAGAATCGCGGAAGCCAGCCGCTCGATGTCGTTTTGATCGGTCATGGCGCTTTTCCCGTTGCTTCGCCTGCGCCGGCGCTGCCATCGATTAGAAATCGACGGCAAGGAATTGGAAGCCCGCGTCGCGGGCTTAGCGCGACTAGCCGTCGGCTTACAGCCGATGGCGGGCCTTAGATTCTCTCCGGCACGATATACCTCTCGTACCACTGCACGATCGTTTTCGCGTGATCGGAATTCCACCAGATCGACCAAATGTTGCGCACGTAGTCGGTCACGCGCACAGCTCGCGCCTGCGGCGTGGGCGCGGCGACGATGTCGGCAATCTTGAAGCTGTCCGCAAACGAGGGCGGCGTCAGCCACTTAAAGCGCTCGTGTTTGTGTTGCACGCCATCGCGCAGCGGGCGCGTGCGCAGCCAGATCGCTCGTTCGATCGAGACGCCGCGCTCGAGAATGCCGTACAGCGTCAACAG
>JACRBO010000604.1 GCA_016219235.1 Chloroflexota bacterium | reverse complement strand
CGTTTTGCATCACGCTCGATCTGATCGATCCAATTCACATCCGATGATCGATCGCCATCCAGCCACGGCTGCATCAGGAGATTCACGAACAGCGGATTGCCTTCGCTGGCCGCCCACAGGCGCGCGGCCAACTGCGGCAGATGACAGGTGTCCGTCGATGGCGGCAAGATGGCCGTCAGCCACTCGCCGATGGCATTGGCCGGCAAGCCCGTCAACGCGACGTGATCGGCCAGCGTGTCTTTCTGCAAGCGGCGGCGCATGGGTCGCAGCGGGTGGCCGCGCGGCGTCTCTTCTTCGCGATACGTCGCCACGATCAACAGCGGCGCGGCGGCCGCGCGGCGCACCAGAAATTCGATCAGCGACAGCGTGGCTTCGCCCGCCCACTGCACATCTTCCAGCAGCAGCAGCGCCGGTCGAGACCGCGCCAATTTTTCAAAGCACGCGGCCAGCGCATCAAACAGGCGTAATCGCTCGCGTTCCAGATCGAGCGCAGCCAGGGCGGGCAAAGCGCGGCGTTGATGCAGTTCCGGCAGCAGCGCGGCGATGGCGGCCAGTCGCAGGGGCTCGAGGTTCAGCGTCAGCACCATGGGCAGCGCGGCGCGGCAGGCTTGCACGATGGCCTGATACGGCTGCGTTTCTTCCGGCGAAGTCTGTCCGCGCAGCACGCGCCCGCCCTGCGCTTCCGCGATCAAAGCCAGTTCGTGCGCCAATCGCGATTTGCCAATGCCCGCCTCGCCGCCGATGAGCAGCAGCCCGCCATAACCGTGCGCGGCGCGGCTCCAGCGTGCTTCCAATTGCTGGCGTTCGATCTCGCGCCCGACAAACGGCCGGACTTCCGATGCGCTATTCGGCGGGGCGCTTACGGCCCGATCGGCGGCGAAATCGATCGCGGGCGGTTCGTCGATCCGCAGGCTATTCTGCACGATCTGCTCGTACAACGCCTGCGTTTCCGGCATCGGCGCAATCGCCAGTTCGTGCTGCACCAGCTGCGCAAAGCGCTCGTATTCGTGCAGCGCCCCGGCGCGATCGCCGCTTTCGTAGCGCAGAGCCAGCACCTGGCGCACGATGTCTTCACGCAGCGGATCACGCATCAGCAGCTGCTGCGCATACCCGATCGCTCTGGCGTAGTCCCGGCGCGAACGATGAGCGGCGATCAGCTGATTGATGTCGGACACGTAGAGTTCGCGCAGCCGCTCGCGCTCAAAGAACAGCCAGTCCTCACACACGCTTTCCAGCAAGTCCCCACAATACAGGGCTACAGCTTGCGACAAAGTCTGAAGATCGGCACTGAGGCGTTCAAATTCGGCCACATCTAACCATAGCTCGGCTTGCGTGTTCCAGTGCAAGGCGCGGCCGGTGCTGATGATCCAGGGAACGTTGGTTTCCGGCAAAGCGTGGACTAACTGATGCAGGTGGCGGCGCAGATTGGCCCGCGCGACATTCTCACGTTCGTCGGGCCACAGGGCAAACGCGGCCTGTTCGCGGGCGATGGGCCGCGTGCGATGCAGCACCAGATAAGCCAGCAGTGGCAGGGTCTTAGGCGGCGCGTTGAAGCGCAACGGAGTGGAGCCGAGCAACAGCGAGGGTTGACCCAATAACGAGATGCGAAGCATGCGCACTCACAATCGACCAATCATAGGCCTGATTGTAGGCAATTGCCGTCAAAACGCAATAGGCAAAACGTCGCACGACCGCGGCAGGAGTGACGGTGCGCCCGTAACACGCGGGCGATAGATAACCACCGACCTCGAAAGTCACGGCGACTTCGAGGTCGGTGGTTTGTGTACCACCCAAACAGCCGGTTTACGCGTGGCTGCCACCCAATGCTAACACCTTCAGCGCCGCAGCATCATCGGTGACCAGGGTGTTCAAGTATTTGCCGCGCAGTGCGCCGAGAATGGCCTGGGCTTTGGCTTCGCCGCCCGCCACGGCGATGACGGTCTTGATGGTCTGTAAATTCTTGATGCCGATGCCGATCGCGCGGCGATTGATCTCCGTGTCCAGGAACTGCCCGTCGATGTCAAAGAATTGGCCGCACATGTGACCGACCGCGCCCTGCTCTTTCAACGCGATCAGGTCGCGCTCGTTAAGATAGCCGCTCCAGATCAGGCTGGAAATATCGGGGTCCGGCGCGCCGATGCCCAGCAGCGCGATGTGCGACTTGCGTGCCAGCGCCAGCGTTTCGTAGATTTGCGGCGACTGGCTGAGTGTATCGCGCGTGCGGGCGTCATCCACCAGCAGCGGCACGGGCAGATAGCGGAACTCGCCGCCATAGAGCTGCGCCATCTGCCGCACCAGTTCCGGCCCGTCGATGCAGGGATTGTTGGAACCCAACGCGCCGATGATGGGCACGACCGTCACCGCCACTTTGCGCCCCGGCGCCAGCGCCGAGATCGTACTCGCCAACGATCGGCCGTATGAGATCCCCAGGATCGTGCCGTCTTTGACGTGACTATCGATCAAGCGCGCCGCCAACACGCCCATGCCGGAGCGCGTCTCTTCTTCGTTGCGGTTCTTGTTGCACAGAACGCGCGCCTCGCGCAGATGGAATTTGTCACATAGCTGCTTCTCGACATCGTAGGCGCGTTCCCACGGATAGTTGATCGTGATCTGGACGAGACCCTGATCAAGAGCCTGTTGCAGCAAGCGCGAAACCGTCGAGCGCGAAGCGTTGATGCGGCGGCCGATTTCGGCTTGCGTCAGATTCATCTGATAATAATAGCGGGCGACTTCCACCAACAACTCTTCTTGATCAGTCATCGTAACGCTCCTCTTAATGGCCCGTCGTCATTGCGAGGAGCGTTTTTGGCGACGAAGCAATCTTCTGGTTGACCATGAGATTGCTTCGCGAAAAGCGCTCGCAATGACGATGCGCAGAGTAATTATCTTTCTTCAACCGTCAAGCTGAACAGATCGTTGATCACTGCGGCAGAAACAACTGTCAGGGTGTCCACTACCCGATCGGCCTTCTGCAGTTTCTCGATCGGATTGGTGGTCGTCACTGCGAGGCATTTCATATTCGCGCGCTTCGCCCCTTCGACACCCGCGACGGCATCCTCGATCACCAGACACGCGATCGGGTCAACGGCCAATCGGCGGGCGGCGAGCAGGAACACATCGGGCGCGGGCTTGCCGGGCAGATCGTACCCGGACACGATCGCTTCAAAGTAATCACGCAGCCCCAGTTCGTCGATCAGAAAATCGATGTTGGCGGGCGGCGCGGATGAGGCGATGGCCTGCTTGAAACCATGCCGCCTGAACCACTGCAAAGATTGGATCACGCCGGGCAGCGGCCGCACCTGCCCGTGGATGATCTGGCGAAAACGTTCTTCCTTGCGTTCACTGATGAGCGTCAACTGATCGGCGGGCGGCTCGTGCCCCAGCAGCGTCGTCAGGATGCCGGCGTTGTTCATGCCGAACGTCGCTTGAAAAAACTGGCGCGAGAAGGGCAAACCGACCTCGGCTAGCACTTCGTCCCACGCCTGATAGTGATACTCACCGGTGTCGACGACGACACCATCGAGATCCCACAAGACCGCTCTATCGGCCATTCACATTCCCCTACGCTAAGTCGAGCGCTTAGCCATCTGCGCAGATTTGCCAAAGCCGTGAGAATTTTCTCAGTCATTATAGACCACAGCGCCACTTACTGTCAAATCAGCCAAAATTTCCTGCACATATGCTCACGTTTGTGGGAAAATTATTGACGTCAGAATAAATGTGCCATAGAATGAAACCGCAATCTAACTGAAATCGAACGCTAAGACACAACTGGACAGCCAGGTCCAGAGACAGATCGAAATCCACATCCCCCAGGAGAAGAAGATCATGGCAAAGTCGAAGTGGTTCGCAGTGCTCAGTATGGTGTTGGTATTCGCGTTTGCGTTGTCCGGTTGCGCGCCGGCCGCCGCCCCCGCGGCTGCGCCCGCCGCTGCCGCTCCGGCTGCCGCCGCGCCCGCCGCTGCGGCGTCTATCCCGGTGGCCGCTGACGGCAGTTACAAGATCGCGTATCTGCCCACACAGGTCGGCCAGCCGGTGACCAAGGCTTGGCAGACGGGCATGGAGCGGGTCTTCGGGCAATTCAAGAACGTCCAGTTCCAGGTGTTCGACGGGCAGATGAAGGCCGAGAATCAAGTCTCGGTCATGGAAGACCTGATCAATCAAGGTTATTCGTTGATCCTGTTGCAGCCAGTGGATGCGGCCGCGTTGTCGGCGTCGGTGCAGAAGGCCGAGAGCAAGGGCATCGCCGTGATTACGCTTAATACGCCCGTTAAGGCCAAGCACACCGCCATCGTGCAGATGGCCGATGTTGAAGCCGGGTTTGCGGTCGGCACGGAACTGTGCAAGCAGCTGGGCGGCAAGGGCAACGTCGCCATCATCCAGTCGCCGCCGGGCGCCACCCTGGGTGTCAATCGCGAGAAGGGCTTCCGCGAGGGCCTGGCCGCGAATTGCCCGGATGTCAAGATCGTCGGCGCGCAGAACGCCGAGTGGGATCGCAACAAGGCCATCGCCGTGATGAATGCCTTCCTGCAAGCCAACGACCAACTCGATGGTGTCTTCGCCGCCAACGACAACATGGCCGAAGGCGCGATGGTCGCGGCCGAGTCG
>JACRBO010000603.1 GCA_016219235.1 Chloroflexota bacterium | reverse complement strand
ATAACAGAATCCCTGCATTGATGGTTTCTCACAATCTAAAATGGGAAGGCGCTCCGTACAGTCAATATCAACTGACATTAGCCCGACACCAGCATCACGACGGCCGCCACACCCGACATGAGTGTGATGCCGCTCGGATCGGTATCGGTGTTCAGCAGGGCCCAGCGGAAACCTTCCACCACGCCCGCCATTGGATTGATGCCGTAGATAGTGCGCCACGGCTCAGACAACAAACTGCTGGGATACGCGATGGGCGTGATGAACAGCCAGAACTGCGCCAGAAACGGCACGACGTACTTCACGTCGCGGAACTGCACGTTGATGGCTGACAGCCACAACCCGGCGCCCAGCGAAGCGATCAGCGCCAACAACAGGAAGAGCGGCAGATACACAATGCGCGCTGTGGGCACGATGCCGTACACCAGCATCATGCCGATCAACACGATGAAGGCCAGCACGAAATCGATCAAGCCTGATAGTACGGTGGCGGCCGGCACGATCAAACGCGGGAAGTAGACTTTGGAGACCAGCTGCGCGCTGCTGACCAGGCTGTTGGCCGCCAGCGACAGCCCGTTGGAGAAGAACGTCCACGGCACCAGCGCGGCGAAACTAAATACCGGGTAAGGCACGCCGTTCGATGGAATCTTCGCCAGCCCGCCAAAGAACAGGCTGAAGACGATCATCGTGAAGAACGGCTGGATGATGGCCCAGGCCGCGCCCAGCGCCGTCTGCTTGTAGCGCACCTTCACATCGCGCCAGATCAGAAAGTACAGTAGTTCCCGATATGACCAGATTTCTTTCAGGCCCAGGCTCAGCCAGCCGCGCGACGGTTGAATGACCACCGTCTTGAGCGGTTGGCCGTCTAACTGCAGCGCCGGGCCTTTGACGATCGATTCATTCATAGAAACCTCGCAGCCCGTCGATCAAGGACATCTGCGGCGTGAAGCCCAGCACGGCCGCGCTGTAGCTGCCATCGCCGCGACTGTGCCGGATGTCGCCCAACCGTTCGGGGGCAAACTGCGGCGCGATGTGTCGATCTTGGATCTGATTCAGCGCGTCAACGAGCTGCAATAGCGATACGCCGCTGCCCGATCCGACGTTAAACACCCGTCCGATCGCCTCATCACGCCAGCAGGCCAGCAAATTGGCGCGGACCACATCGCTGACGTGCACGAAGTCGCGGGTTTGCTCGCCGTCGCCAAAGATCGTGGGTGCCTGTCCGGCCTTCATCCGCTCGATGAACTTCGGAATGACCGCGGCATACTCGCCGTTGGGATCCTGCCGCGGACCGTAGATGTTGAAGTAGCGCAGACACGCCGTCGGCAGGCCATACGCTCGCTGATACGTCTGGCAGTAGATCTCACCCATGAGTTTAGTCGCCGCATAGGGCGACAGCGGCCTGGTCAGCGAAGTCTCTTTCAACGGTAAATCATCGTTGTCGCCATACACGGCGCACGAACTCGATAAGACCACGCGCTTTACGTCGAAATGCCGCGCGGCAGTCAGCACGTTCAACGTGCCTTCGACGTTCACGATGTGCGTCAACAGTGGATCGACCATCGATTGCGGCACGCTGACCACCGCGGCCAGGTGCAGCACGTAATCGACGCCCTTCATCGCGTGGCGCACCGTGTCTGCCTCGCGCACATCACCCTGGACGACTTCCAGCGCCCCATTGCGTACGGCCTCGCCAAAGAGCTCGATGTTCGATCGTTTGCCGGTGGCAAAGTTGTCCAGTACGCGCACTCGATCGTTGCGCTGCAAGAGTGCCGCCGTCAGATGCGAGCCGATGAAGCCGGCCCCGCCCGTTACCAAAAATAAGCTCATGAATTATCGCCTTCGTAGATAGATTGTCACCGACACCGCGCCGACTACCAGAATAGCCGCCAATGCGCCGCCCAGCGCCAATGGCGGCACACCGCCACTCTTCGGCGGGGTCTGCTGCACGTTGTCCGGTAATTGCGGTCGCGGCGTGGCCGTGGGTACGGGCGTCGGGACCGCGCTGGCTGTCGGGCTGGGCAGCGGTGTAAAGGTCGGCAGGGGCGCCACGGTCGATCGGGTCGCGAGTTGTAACCCCGTCGCCGCGATCGCGAATTGGCTGGTGCCGTTCGATTGCAGCGTCCACAATTGTATGACTGCACTTAAGCGGCCGGTCGATGACGATAGGGCGGTCGATGCACCGTTGCCCGAATTGGCGATCTGTCCCAACCCGATCGTCTCAGCTGCGCCCCACGTTTGCCCGTTGCCTTCGGCATGCAGCAGACTGCTTTCACCGCCTGCGCCCTGGCCCACGCCGTCGATGAACAGCTGCCCGGTGCCATCGGTCGTCAGGCTGGCCGGGCCGTCGATGCGCTCGAAGCCGCGAATCGACTTGGCTTCCGACCAGCGCCGGCCGCCATCCAGCGAATACTGTCCTAAGACCGTCAGCTGATTTCCTCCAGCCTGCGGCTGCGCTCGTGTCCAGACCAGATACACTTGTCCTGCTTGCGGCACGGCGAGGCGCGGCCAATCGACCAGGCCATTCGCTACCTCGACGGCGGTGCTCCAACTTTGGCCGCCATCCGTCGAGCGCGCATAGTACACCGCCTGGGTTGTCGCCTGGCCGGGCAGGGACGTGCGCAGCCACGCCGTGTGCAGTGTATTGGTTTGGGCATCGAACACGAGGCGCGGCTTGTCCACACTGGGCCACTGCGCCGCCGCCGCATCGATGACGACGGTTGGCGTGAGCCAGGTCGAACCGTCGTCCGTCGAGCGGGTGAAGTAAATGCCGCGTTGTTCGTTGAACGGCAGCGCATACACCACGTACAAGTCATCGTTCTGCGGATTGATCGCCAGGTCCGGCCGGCGTGCCAACCGCCCGTCGGGCGAGACCGCCGTTGCCCCTGACCAGCCCTGACCGCTGCCCGCATCGCGTAAGTACGCCCACGCATGATAATTCTCGCCGTCAACACCACCGCTCCACACCACATGCACGTGTTGTTTGGTATCCGCCACTACCGCCGGCTGTTCGGCCTTCGGCGTGCGTTGATCATTCGTCAGCGCGGCTGAACTGCTGGCCGTTAGCGGCGCTCCGGCAGCCCAGCGACCGTCGCGCGCGGCTGCCGCGTAAATCGTCGTGCGTTGATCCTCGGTTGCGATCTGGCTCCACACCGCGACGAAGTTGCCCTCGTTGTCTGCCACAACATCGGGCAGATCAGCGGGGGCGGCGGCTCCGGCGCGCGGCATTAAGCTTTCCGGTCGGGTCCACTTGATGTCGAGTTTGGGCAGCAAATCGCTTAAGTCGGCCTCATTCGTCGTCGCCCAAATATCGCGGCCTGTATCGCAGCCGATGACGCCCAGCGTCTCGCCGGCTACGGCGACATCCAGGCAATTTAGCGCGACCGAACGCTGTGAGGTCGTGTCGAAGAACGTTAGCGAGACATCGCGCGGCAGCGACCAGGTTTGCCCGTCCCACGCGGCGACGGTGGCAGAGGAGGTGCCCGCCGCCAACTGCGTGGCCGAGGCGCGGCTGATGAGCCATAGCCGTTGTTGGCCGTCGGGCTGGTACGACCAATCGGCGCTGCACCGGCTGATGCTGCTCAATACGACTTCCGGAGCAGTCCACGTTTCGCCGCCGTCGCTCGATATTTGTTGAACAAAGCCACACGCCCCAAAGCCGGTCTCTTGCCATTGCAACAGAAAAGCGCCACCGGGCGTCACGGCTACGCGCGCGCGTTGGACGCGATTGCCTTGCGTTCCGGCCAGGGCTTGTGGTTCGCTCCAGGTTGCGCCGGCATCGGCCGAGCGTGCCAGGTAACTCTGGCCCAGACGGGGATCGTCCCACGTGACGAGCGCGTGATCGGCTTGATCGCCGGCCACACTGACATGCGCGGCGGCGACTTGTATACCCCGGAAGTAGGCGGAGCCTGATACCAGCCTGGCCTGGCCCCAGCCAGCGGCCGTCGTTGTTCGATAATACACGCCCGCAGGCGCCGCTGTGGAATCGATTGGTCGGATGTAGGCCAGATGCAAGCCGCTGCCATCAGGCGCGGCTTCAGAGGCAGCGGCGGCCTCGGCCAGCACGGTCGAATCGCCCCATGCCCCGGCGATATTGCGGGCGCTGAGCAGCTGTGAGTTGCTGTCGTACCAGAAGATATGCACGGTTGTATCGCCGTCGGTAAGAAGGCGCACTGTGCGCGGTGGTGAGATCGTCTGTCGATTAGTCGTGACATCCAGTTCGCGGCGGCCAAAGATGGCGGGTAGCCGGATCGGTTCGCTCCAGGTCGTGGCCGTGGTTGTGCTGCGGGCGTACAATTCGCCGACAGTCTCATCCCACCAGACGGCGTGCCGCGTGCCATTGGCATCGATGGCGATGGCCGGGCGCGAGGCCGCACCGGAGCGTGAGATGTTGGCCGGCGTCGCCCACAGACCGTCAGCGGCCTGTGCAAAAGTCTGAGCGGCCACGGCCAGCACGCCCACTGCGGCCAACAACCAGCCGATGAATTTGATTTGGACCTTCATAAAAATCGTGTCCTCAATGATCGATGCTATTACCGCAAAAAACTAGCGCACTACACAACTACTGCGCACGCAGTGCTTCGGCGGCTTGTGTCAAGGCCTGGGCCTGATCCGGCGACGCGAGGTGCGTGCCATACCACCAATCACGCGCATACAACTGGCCCTGACTCAAGTCGATCGTGCTCCACACGGCTACGGCCTGCTCGACCTCACCGCGCAGGGCGTAGCACTCGCCCAACAGTTGACGTGTCGCCCGTTGGTCGGCGGTCGCATTTGCGCGTTGCAGGTGATCGCACGCCACGTCGATCTGGCGGCGCGCTAATTCAATCTGCCCCAGGCGGCGATTGGCTGAAGCCGAGGCCGCATCTAACGCCAATGCGGCTTGATAATGCCCGATGGCTGATCCCAACTCGACGCCGCCGGTTTCGCGCAGAACATCTTGCAAGCCGACTTCAGGCCAATGATACACCGAAAGTTCCGCGCGGGTTTGATCGATCGCACCCAGGTTGGCTTCGATGACGGCGCGGCCAGACGGTAAGACAAACAGGATTGCGACACCAAGCGCGGCGATGGCCCACACCGCGAAGGTGGGGCTTGGTTTGATGCGTGATCCGGCTAACGCCTCGACTCCGGTTGAGTTACCCCTTCTGTGCAATAGGCCCAGTGGCACAAACAACACCGACATCAACGGGCCGCCATAGCCATAAAACGGATCATCAACGAGCGTATGAATCAACACGACGCCTAGTGAGGCTAGAGCGGCCATACGCCAGCCCGATGAACCGGATCGCGGCCACCAGGCGTTGAACACCAATCCGATGAGCGCGACGAGGCCCAACAGCCCTTGCTCCAGCCACACATTCAGCCACAAGTTGTGCGCGTGCACGGTATGGCCCACGTGCGTCAACAGCGCATAACTTGAATAAGCCATCTCGAAACTGCCCAGGCCAAAGCCGCTCAGCGGATAGTCGCCGACGAGCGCAAGGCTGTTACGCCAGATGTGCGTCCGATCGCCGCCCAAGCCTAGTAGGCGATCACCCAACGGCGTTGCGAAGATCACCACTCCGCCGATCACGGCCAAGGCAAGTACACCTGCCAACCAAATCCATCTGGCCTGTCGCTGATTTGCCATTCGCTGATTCAACCATCGCCAGGCGAACCACAGGCCGCTCACCAGTGCCAGCGCCAACCATGCCCCGCGCGTCAGGCTCAAGGCCAACCCGATCAAGGTGATGGCGATGACGCCGAACTTGATCGCACGTTGTTGGTGTTCCAGCGCCTTCCACTGCAAAGGCAGCAGCATCGCGAGCGAGCCGCCCACCACATTCGGATTGAACTGCGGCAGGCCGCCGATCAACGCGGGCAGGGCGCTGAGCAATGGTAACTTGTTGCTCGATTTCGCCCAATCATTCGTCAGCACGAAATAGATGGTGATAAGCGCCGGCAGCACGATTAACAGGGCGCGGAGGATCGATCGGGTCTGAGCGTCGCGCGCGTTGGCGCAGAACAGATACAGCATCACGCCGATCGCGATCAACGCGCAGCGGATCACTGCGACGGGTTGATTGTAAGCCAGCGCCAAACCTGACAGCGCCGACAGCGCAAACGGCACGATCTGCCAATCGAATGTGAAACGGCGCACGCGCATCATCATCTATTCGTGAACCCAGGCCGCTGATCGGCGTCGCATCAACGGCCTGGGGATGGTGAATCGGTAACTGGTAGTCGGTCAATCGGTAACTGGTGAACGGGTAACTGATTGACCAATCGACCAATTGACTATTCGACTGCTTGATTAACTTCTTACCCAACCCAGCGTTGACAGGCCAATTTCCAGCGCCGACTTCCACGCGCGCGGATCGGCCATGCCTTTCAGGTACGTCCAGATCGGGCCGGGCCGGAAGGCCCATTCGCGGAAGGCTTTCTTTTGCCAGTATTCCAATTCTTCCGCTTTCAGGCCCGGATAGTCCAGCACCGTGGACTTGTCCATGTCCACTTGCTCCCACTGCGTGCCGGGCCGGAACCAGTTGTTTTCAAGCACTTCAAAGAAGAAGGGCGTGCCCGGATACGGCGCAGCCACGTGGAACAGCGCGATGTCCAGCGGCAGGGCCTTGGCAAACTTGATCGTAGCCTTGATGGTCTCTTCCGTCTCGCCGGGCAGGCCGATGATGAAGTAGCCCCAGTTCTTGATGCCGGCGGCGTGCGCCCACTTGAGCGCGCGTGGTGCTTGCTCCAGCCGATAGCCCTTGGCGGCCTTCTTGAGAATCTGCTCGTTGGACGACTCGATACCCCACGCGATGTAGATACAGCCGGACTTGCCCATGAGTTGCAGCATTTCCTCGTCGACGTAATCGACGCGGCTGTTGCAGGTCCAGGTCAGGCCCAGTTTTTCTTCGATCAACAACTTGCACAGGCCCATCACCTGTTCGCGGTTGACGGTGAACAGGTCGGCATACATGTTCACGTGCTTGATGCCCAGATCGCGCAGCACGCGCAGTTCCTTCATGATGTTCTCGGGCGTGCGCACGCGAATGGAGAATTGATAACTGACGTGTTTGATGCAATACTTGCAACCCGCCGTGCAGCCGCGACTGGAGACGATGAAGGTGTACGGCCCTTTGATCATCGGGATGCGGTATTTATCGAAGGGTAATAAATGATGCGCCGGAATGGGCAGATCGTCGAGGTTGCGAATGAAGGGGCGATCCCAGTTGACGCGCACCTCTGTGCCCTGCCGCCAGGCCAGGCCGCGAATGCTGGCCAGGTGCGACGGAGTGATGCGCATGCGATCGTCGACGACGGGTTCTTCGGCGGGCGTGACAGCCCAGGCCGGTTCCCACATCGGATCGGCATCTTTCATCATGAAGGCCAAATGCCCGTCTTCGTCGGTGACTTTGCCATCGGCGCGGACGAGTTTGCCGTCGGCCAGATGCCACTCGCCGTTGACGGTCATGATGGTGTTGAGCAGTTCGCGCAGGGTCAGTTCCGGTTCGCCGCGCAGCACAAAATCGAGCGCGGGGAATTGCTCCAGCGTTTCGCGCGGCATCGGCGTAACGTGCGTGCCAAACGCCAGCGTGATCGCGCCCAGGCTGCGCGCCAGAAACGCGCCGTACATATCGTTGGTCAGCGTCGGCGCAGTGACTTGCGTCAGGTAGAAGCGCGGGCGCAGTTCCTTCAACTTCGCTTCGAATTCCGGCCACGACATGCGCTCGGCGTTGGCATCGATCACGGCCACGGTGTAATCGGGCGCGAGCATGGCCGCCATCTGCGCCAGTTCCATCTGCGGCCAGATCATGTTTTCGCGGCTCTTGCGGCCCACCCGGTGCTGGCTGCGGATCCAGATCGCTTTATCGGGGGTGGGGGGGTTCACCAATAACACATCGGTCTTGTACGGCGGGCGGCGCACGCCTTTGGCGCGCACGGCCAGATCGGCATCTGGGAACTTCGGCAGCGGCAGGCTTTTCACCGAGCGCGTGCCCAGATTTTGTTTAAGTTGCTGCTCCAGCGGAATCACTTCTTGCGTATTGTCCATGCCCATTTCCTTGGGGGCCGATGAAAGCATCGGCTGTTATCGAATGTTATTCGCGTTTAGCGTTGCCCAACATATCAGACGCTTGCTTCACTTCGCGGATGCTGACCTCTTCCAGCACGCGCATGACAATCCAGGCTACGATGAGTTGAATACCGATGATGGTGGACATGGCGCTGGTCAACATCCACAGCCACAATTGATCGAGCGTCCAGCCGTTGAAGCCCAGCACCAGCGTGCCCACGCCGACCACGAACCCGGCGCTGACGGCCAGTCCGCCGATCCACCAGAACTGCCGATCGAGCGGCGGATTGAAAATCGGTTTGCCAAACAGGCCGCGCTGTTCCACCTTCTTCTGGAAGAGTGATACCAGATAATTGAACATCGCGCCAAGACTAAACAGCGACACACCCGCCACGCCCAGCACAGCCGCGCTGAAGACCGCAAAGATGCCCCACGGTCCCAGTTGATTGATGCCGTTCGCGCGTAAAACGATCAACATCAGTGCGACGACGGCTGCAAAGCCGATGCCCGCCAAGCCGATGAGACCGAGGACACGCACAGGATTATACGACAAAGCCGTCCAAATGATGGAGTTGAAGAAGCGCATGCCGTCTTTGACGACGCTGAGCTTGGAACGGCCCGAGCGTTCACTGTACGGGATGGGCACTTCCACCATCTTCAAGCCTTCGTGGATGGCGCGCGTGCTCATGACGGGCGTAAAGTTCAGGCCGTCGGGCAGGGGGTACATGCGCTCCAGTGTTTCTTTGCGGAAGACGCGCATGCCGCTGGCGCTGTCGGTGACGTGTTGATTGCCGACGAGGCTGACGAGGTTGGCAAAGATGAAGTTGCCCAGTCGCCGCGTCCTGGGCATTTCGCTCTTGGCGCCGGCCATGCGCGACCCGATGACCAGATCCGCGCCTTTGATGACTTCCTGGCACAAGGCGGGGAAGTGTTCGGGTGGATAGGTGCTGTCGGCGTCGAGGAAGGACAGCAAATTGCCGGTGGCGTTAGAGAAGCCGGTCTTCAGTGCGCCGCCGTAGCCGCGATTCTGCGCGTGAATGATCAGGCGCACATTGCTGTAACTGCGCACGATCTCGACGGTGCGATCTTTGCTGCCGTCGTCCACCACGATGACTTCAGGGCCTTCCACGCCCACCGCTTCCAATTGAGGTTGAATCGCCAACACCCGATCGACGATCTCGGCAATGCCGTCTTCTTCATTGTAGGCCGGAATGATGACGGACAACTTGTACGTTGACCAGTCTGTTACTTTTTCGACACGCTCGTTCACGCGGACTGTCTCCATAAGATGTGCTCCCTAATAGGCCATTTTGAGATTGACTGCATTATGCGGCACACGGGTTTGCACACCGTTGAAATAATCCCGGCTAATGTGCCTCTGGGCGTATGTCTTTCGTCAAAAACGACCTTGCAACTCTGTCCAAGGTCGTGCTTTGTTGCGGCAACTGTTAGAGTCGGTAAGATTTTTTGACCTGATTTGTTCGGTCAAATCACTCACTGCGTAACCGTGCAAGGGTGGTATGGGCGATTGTCAGTTAGCCCGGACTCCCCCGCGCGAGGATGAGCTAGCGCGATGCTTTGAATTGCTCGACCGACTGCGTGACGAACTGGACCAGCTGCGGCGCGATAGCCTGATTGGCGGCCTCGGTCGGGTGCGAGTCCACATCGGTGCGATAGGCCGCACGCAGCATATTATAGTCGGGCGCAGTGGCATCGCCTTCGGCCAGCTGGTCGAACAAATCATACGTTACCAGATTGACACGACCTTGCTTAAACTCATCCGACATCAGCCAGTTCGTCAGCGCGCGGGCGCGAGCGGCCTCGACCGGATCTGTTTCGCGAGGAATCAGCGGCGGTTGCGTCAGCAGAATGAACAACTTGTCGGGGTGTTGATCGATCGTGCCGAGCATCTGCCGATAGTAGGCTTTGCTCTTGTCCAGATCAGCGTCGGTGCCGATCTCACTGGCCGGGAAACACGACTTGTAGAGGATTACTTCGTGCTGCAACAGGCCGCTGAGCGTATTGAGCGGCAGGCCGTAGGCGGGCTGTGTAAAGACGCGCGCCAGCCCGTCTGGATCGGTATTGTCATCGGGCACGGAATAGGCGTAGCCGGTGGTGCGCCCACTCGGATCGCGCAATTGCTGCCAGTTGTAGCCTTGATCCCAAAACTGATAGCCCGCCGATGTGAACAGTTCGCGGACGCCGCCTTGTTCGATCAAGTTATTGCCCACCGAATGATGCAGCCATACCACATTGCGATAGTCGCCCGTACTCGTTTGCTTAACCGCGTTACTCTTCGACACCGCGCTGATCAGATCGAACGTGGCGCGGCCAAAGCTGCGCAGGTTCAGCCCGTAACCCGATAGGACACTCGCGGCGACGACGAGCGCAATCAGGGCGACAAGCAATGCCCCCAATCGTTTGTGCCAGGTATTTGCCGGTGAGGTAGGTTTGGATTGAATGAGGGTGGTCATGGGTAAGCCTCAGCCAAATAGATAGCGATAGTATTTTCGCACTGGCAATTTTATCATAAGCGACATCGCCACCCAGGGCGCAGCCAGCCCGACGATTAGCGCGAGCGGAAAGATGATGACCACTTGATACGCCAGCAAAGCAGGCAGCGCCACGTGGATAATGCGCGTCACGTACTCCATCGCTTTCAGATGAGTCAAGTAGATGCCGTACGAGCGATTGCCCAATTTGGTGACATCGTTTGAGCGGGGCAGCGAGATCCGCTCAAAAGCAATGAAGACCAGCAGAAACACGATCGAATATAAGGCCGTGCTGATGGCGACGGGGATGTTGCGTGCATCATGCCCGGTGGTTCGCAGCAACGCTTCCGGCTCAAGGATGCCCGCCACAGCCAGTACAATCAACGCCCCGACCAGCAGCCGCTTGCTGCGCACCAGCCACGGCTTGAACCGCTCAAAATGCAGGCCGCACACCAGCCCCAGCGCAAAGAACACTGTCCACGGAAAGATCAGCCACACGTTGGTCGTCCATGAAATTGCAGCCGGAATCTGTGTGCCAAATGAATATAAATAGACCAGCGCCAGATTGATGATCTGAAACACTGCGGCAACGGCTAACAGTAAGCGCGGGCGCGACTTAGCCAGCGGCACCACCAGCGGCGAGAGCAGATAGAATTGGCACACCAGCGGAATGAAATAGTACGAGCCGCCGTCAGCCTGGCCGGTAAGCAGCCGGCTGACGTATTCAAGCGGCGGGTAGACTCCGCCATCCAGCGCGTCCAGCGCGAACCACACCAGCGACCAGATTAGATACGGGATCAACATGTCGGTGAGCCGCGCCCGTACCATCTTCCAGGTGAAGCGGCCTTTGGGGCCGCGCGCGGCATAACTGACAAAGAAGCCAGCGCAAAACAAAAAGGCGGGCACGGCAAACGACGTCAACTGCCGGATGACGGACAATAACCAGTAGGTCGGCGTATCCAACAGTTCGGCTTCGCTGATGGCAACCGACGAATACGCAGCTCGCCACTCGATCAGGGCAAGTTGCCCCCGGCTGGCGGCGTGCGTCACTACCACCGCCAGAATCGCTACACCCATCAATAACGATACACGTCGTGTCATGAGGTTCTCGATCGATTGAGATTCGGTTGGTCAGTGCTTTGCCAATGTGAATTGCGCCGGCAGGCTGGGCTCCCGCGCCCGGCCCGGCGACGGCCTGGGAGCCGTCGCTGCTCAGCGGGGAACTCTGCCTTACAATTCGTTTTTGAGGTAATTGATTTGCGTGTAGTTATCGGTCCACGGATTGCCGCGCTCATACACGCCCAGCCCGGCCTGCGCCGCGAGCGACAGATACAGATCGGTGTTCTCTTCCAGCCCGCCCAGCTCGGCTTCGATGAAGTCGCACATCACGCAATCGATCGACACCGGGTCTGTGGCGAACAGCAGGCTGCTGGGCGGTTTAGTGCCAAACGTTGCCCATGGTACGGGGGCGCTGGCGTAGCCGTTTCTGGAACAGAACAAGGCATCGACCATGGTCAAGACTGTCTTCGGCCCTAAATTCGGGTTCTTGTAGACGTCAATCAGCGCGCTGTAATCAGGCCGAAGGTAAGTGCCGGAAACCCAGATGTACGGGTGCAGCGGTTGCGGCCCATCGATGGTGCCCCAGTGGTTCTTGAAGCCCAGCGACACGCCTGAACCATAGTTGTGAAACTTCATGATCGGCACATTGATGATGTACGTTGCGTTGACGACTACATCCGAGACGCGCGTCGTCGGCGGCATCGGATCGCCCGTGTGCGGGTGGAATGCGATGATGGCCGTGGGGGCGGCGCTGTTGAACGTCGCCTCCAGGTGTCCCGCAATCGTGCCAATATCGTACAATCGCACGGCGGAATAGTCCAGTCCGTTGACGAATCGATCGGGGATGACTTTGGTGGCATCATACAGCCAGATGTCGTTTTCGACTACGCCGCGCAGTTTCAGGCCGCGAATCAGCGCATTGATCGGCTCGACGACCGCATCGATGGCCGTGGTGCCGCCCGCGTCGTACGAGTTGTTAAAACTCAACTTGACGGCGATGCCTTGTCCCACCTGATAATTCGGCAGCAAGACCTGCCACGCATTCGCCACCGAGTTCTGCCCCGTCAGCGTCATCAAGCCTTGATCGACCATCTGATCGACTTTGGCCTGGTTGACGTAGTTCCAGTAGCTGCTTTGCCCCGTCCAGGTGGTGGCTGTGGCGCTATGGGTGTGCGCCACCTTGCCCGTCAGTGGCGACGGCGCAGGCGTCGGCCCGCCCGATTGAGTCGCGGTCGGTGTGGGCGTCCTGGTTCTGGTCGCAGTCGGCGTATTGGTGGGCGTCGGTGTTTTAGTTCTGGTCGGCGTCTGTGTCGCCGTAGATGTATTTGTAGGCGTAGCTGTAGCCGTCGGCGTCGCGGTGGGTGTGAGCGTCGGCGGATCATCGCGGATGACGGCCGGGATATAGGCGCGCGGTGTTAAGGTCGGCAAGCCATCGGCTGAGGCGGTCAGCCAGCGCTGAATACCCACTAAGCCCGCGCCGCCCGCCGTCATCGCCAGTAGCTTCAATAAAGTGCGTCGTGAAATCGGCGCTTGCATACTCGGTCTCCTTACTGACTGCGGGTAGTTACGCGATTGGTGAGAGTTCGATCGGGGCCTGGCGCAGATACGCCGTGGCCCGCTGTTTGCTGATCAGATCGGCAATGATCCGATCGACTTGGTCGACCGACAAATCAAGCCCCCGCGCGATGTCGGCGTGTGATAAGCCGCGCTCGTAACCCAGCCAGACCGTATCCAGAATGGCAAACGGCACGCGATAGAAGAACTCTTCCTGCGTGCTGCCGCCGGGATATGTATCCGTCGTGGGCGTGCGCTGCTGAATTTCTTCCGGCACGTTCAAGTATGCGGCCAGCTGATACACTTGCGTTTTGAAGAGATGGGCGATCAGCTGCAAGTCGTTGCCGCCGTCGCCGTACTTCACAAAGAAGCCCAGGCCAAATTCGTTTTTGTTGGCCGTGCCGATCACGGCGTAGTTGCGGCGCTCGGCGTGATAGTACAACATGCTCATGCGCGCCCGCTGTTTGAAGTTGGACGCGGCCACGATCTGCGCGAACTCGCGCACGGGCAGGCGCTTGCTGTACTCTTGCCCGGCCGGATCCGTCACCGTGAGTTTGAACACATTCAGCGCGGCTTGTTCCAGCAAGTTACCCGCCAGCACGATCTTCGCTTTCCAGTTCACGCCGAAGTCGGGGAACAAGCGCTTGATGGCTTCATCGCGCCGCGTGTAGCAGCCAAAGCCGTTCAACGCCGCGGTGATGTCTTCGGTCTCGGTCGCCACGCCGTATTGGTCGGCCAGCAGGTGCGCCAGGCGCGCGCTGTCCGGGCTGGATTCGCCTTCCGGCAGCAGCACGCCGAAGACGTGATCGGGCCCCAGGGCGCGTGCGCACAGGGCCAGCACGACGGATGAATCGATGCCGCCGCTGATGCCGACGATCGCGCCCTGCTTGTGCAGCGTCTGGTGGACGTGGTCTTGCAGGGCCGCCACCAGCCGATCGGTTTCCTGCGCGACGTCGATATCTAAAGCGTGTTTATCAAAAACGATCGGATTAGTCACGAAGCATCTCCTAGAGTACGGGCGCGATCACTTTTACCCGATCGTTCGGGCGCAGCGTAGCGCGGCGCGAATCAAAGTCTGTGATGAAATGTTGATGCACCAATTGTGCCGATAAGATTCCGGCCACGGCCATGTCGTCAGTTTCGCTGAGTGCCGTACCGCCGCGCGCCGCGCTACTGTGCGCCTTAGCCGCCAACTGCGTCACTGCCTGCGGATTAAACAGTCCGGCCTCTTTCACCGATTTTTCACTGAGCAGATCGGCCACGTACGCCGTCGCCGGATCGTCGTTGAAGAAACTGCGCTGAATCGGCGCGCGATACGGCCGCTTGCGGCGCGTCCAGATGTCGGCGGGCAGCAGCGATTTGCCCAGCTGGCGCAGCAGCCACTTCTCACGCAGACCGCGCAATTTTAGATCAGACGGCAGGCGATTGGCAAATTCGACCACGCGATAATCCAGGAACGGAAAGCGGCCTTCCACTGAATGGCCCATCGCCACCCGATCGCCTTGTGCGGCGAGCAAGTACGACGACAGGAAGGTGGCAATCTCCAAATACTGCGCCTGGGCCAATGCGGTCCACTGCCTAAAGCCTTTTGGAATTGGCACGAGTTCTTCTTCCAGCCGCCGCTGCACATCGGCGGGTTCGGCCAGGAAGCGCTGCAAGCGCGCGGCGTTTGTCCAGCGGATGAAGTGCGAATAGTACGGTGACTGCCCATCGCCCAGGCTCTTCTTGAAGAAGGCCGTGCGGAACGCCGCGCCGCTGGCGCTCAACTGCGCGATCTCAGGATACAGCTTACTCAGCAATAGCGGGCGGATATTCGATTCAGGGTGTCTGGCCCAGAAACGTCGAATGGCCATCTCTTTGAAAATGTCGTAGCCGCCCAGCAATTCGTCCGCGCCCTCGCCGGTGATGACGACCTTCAAATGGTGATCGTGCACCAACTGCGACAGCATAAACATCGGCGCGGGCGCGGTGCGCAGCAGGGGCGTCTCGGTATGCCAGATCACGTCGGGGAAAACGCGGCCGATGTCGGCGTGCGAGCAATATACCACGCGATGATCCGTGCCCAGATACGCCGCCATGCGCTTTTGCCAGTCGCTCTCATCGAACGCCGGGTCAGCAAACGCGATCGAGAAGGTGTCCAATCGGTTGGTGGTGTACTTCTTGATAATAGCCGTGGTTACCGAGGAGTCTAGTCCCCCGCTCAAGTACGCGGCGACGGGCACATCGGCCCGCAGGCGGATCAAGGTCGCATTGATCAACAAGTGGCCGAATTCTTCGAGGTATTCGTCATCCGATCGGCGCGACGCCTCTTCCGCGAAACTTAACGTCCAGTACGGTTTCACCGTCACTTCGCCGTCGCGCGCGAGCAGGTAGTGAGCGGGCGGCAGTTCGTATACATCGCGGAAAATCGTGTGCGGCGGCAGGGTGCTCCAGAAGGTAAACGTCTGCGCCAATGCGGCCGCGTCGATCTGCGGCTGCACGGCCGGATGCGCGAACAAGGCCTTGATCTCCGAGCCGAAGATCAGCTGATCGGCCTGTCGAGTGTAGAAGATCGGTCGGACGCCCAGGCGGTCACGCGCCAAAAACAGTTCGCGTTTGCGCGTGTCCCAGATCGCGATGGCGAATTGGCCGTTGAGGTAGTTCAAACAATCCGGCCCGAAGTCTTCGTACAAGTGCAAAATAACTTCAGTGTCACAGTGCGTCGTGAAGTGGTGGCCGCGTTTTTCTAAATCGGGGCGCAGTTCCACATAGTTGAAGATTTCGCCGTTGAACACGATCCACAGCGAACCGTCTTCGTTGCCGATGGGCTGCTGGCCGCCGCTCAGATCGATGATGCTGAGACGCGCGCTGCCCAGACCCGCCCACGCATCCTGGTACAGGCCGAATTCATCCGGCCCGCGATGGCGGATCATCGCCAGCATGTTTTGCAGGACTTCGGCCGGAATCGGGTGTGGTTCTTTCAGGTTGACACTGCCGACAATACCGCACATAGTGAGCCACCATTAAGCTTGTCAGCGGGCACGCCGCCGGTAGAGGGTGCGTGCCCGCTGCAAGAACTATTGTAGTGCAAAACTCGCTTACGGTCGATAGGTCACGCGCACCGCCAGCCAATCCAGTGAGAAGTCGCGCGATGTTGACGATGACACATTGGTGACGCGCACTCGGAAGTTGCTGTTGGACAGATTGGTGCTGGTCCAGGCGCGGCCCCAGGTATCAACCGTGCTGCCCAGGGTATACGTCTGCCGGCTAGTGGTCAGGTTGGCTGTCGTCTTGACCGCCGTCCAGGTTGATCCGCCGTCAGCGGACAGTTCGACGCACAGCCGCGGCGAACTGGATGTGCTATCCACGCGCGCATCGGCACGGACTTCGATGCCCAGCACGGTGGCCGTGGCGGGCAGGGCGATGTTGTAATTCGAGAAGACGTGCCGGTCTTTGCCCGAATGCGCGCACGAGGTGCTGGTGGATGTGCCGCTGTTCGTGTCCACCGCATACGACGAGTTAAACGTGTACGCATTCGTCGGCGAAGTCTGATAGCCGTTGTTATCGCCACCGCTGGCTGGCGCGTTAGCACTGGGATTCAGTAAGCCCGTATTGGTCGGCGTTGCCGTTGCCGTGGGCGTTGGTGTCCGGGTTGGTGTATTCGTCGGCAGCGGCGTAGCCGTTGGGAGCGCGGTCGGCGTGCTTGTCGGCAACGGTGTCGGGGTCGCAGTGGATGTACTGGTTGGCAGCGGTGTGGCCGTGGCAACGGCCGTCGCAGTCGGTGTCGGCACGACAGCTGTCGTGTCAAAGATCACATCGACCCAGTAGTTGCTGGCCGTATAACTAAAAGCCGGGAAGCCGCTGGGATAAACGTATACCCCGTTGCCACCGGCAATCTCGCTCATATCCGGCGCATGCAGCGGGCCGTTGGTGTAGCCCGTCGTGAAGTAATCGCGGGTCACGGCAAAGTGACCGAGCGGCGCGTGATACGATGCGACATACACCGTGTTGGCATCGATGGCTACCGGCGTGTCAAAGTTCACACTCTGCCAGCCGGAGGCGGTTTCGTTGACGAAGGT
>JACRBO010000072.1 GCA_016219235.1 Chloroflexota bacterium | reverse complement strand
GTCTTCATTCGGGCCAAACTGTGTGGGATTGACGAAGATGCTCACCGTGACGTGATCGTTCTCGGCTTTGGCACGCTTGACCAAAGACAAGTGGCCTGCGTGCAAAAAGCCCATCGTTGGGACGAGGCCCCAATGGCCGGGCAGGGCGGCTTTGGCAGCGCGGAAATCTGAGACGGTTGAAAGGATTCGCATGTCAACCTCGTGATGCGTGATGCGTGGTGCGAGATGGATTAGCCGATGAGCGGCAAGCGTCGAACGCGCAGTCGGCGGAGTTGCACCGTAACAGCCGCGCCCGATGCCAGATCTTCGCTACATTCAATCAGCACAGACTCCAGCAAATCGGCCAGAGCCGCAGCCCGCAAGCCCTCGATTCGAAGCCGAATCACTGAGGGGAATGTGGCGCGCGATAGCGCCAACAGCTGATGAAAATCAGCATCCAACGTAACGACCACTCGACCCGTCTCCCGGCTGCGGTCCAGAATTGCTGCGTCGGGCGCAGCCGACAGCCCAAGTTCAGCGACATGCATCGCGTCGATACCGCGCTCACGCAAGACGTTCGCGGCTGAACGCGGCAAACCTTGATCGAGCAACAGCTTCATGCCGCAACCGCCAGTTCGAGCGTCTCGTCATCCAGACTGGCAGCGGCGAACTCCAGCGCTTGCCGAATATCTTCGTCCTCAAGTTCGGGATATTCGCGCCGCAGCTCTTCACGATTGGGATAGAGCGCCAGCGCCTTCAGCACCCGGCGCACGGTGAGGCGCAAATCGCGGATACACGGCTGGCCGTTCATCTTAGCCGGATCAATCGTGATACGATCTAATTTGCCCATGACTGCCTCCTACTTGAATGGAACTTCAACAATCCTCGATTGTATCTCATCCAACATCGCCTTGATCTCGGCTTGCACGCGCGCGATCAAATCGGCTTCGGGCACGATTTCTTTCTCTGGTCGATCGCGGCGCTTCATCTCGATGCCGCCGTTCTTCAGCGCTTTGCTCGCGACGGTCAATCGAATCGGCAAACCGATCAAATCCGCATCGGCAAACTTGACGCCGGGGCTTTCGCTGCGATCATCGTACAGCACTTCGATGCCCGCTTTCAGCAGGGCGTTGTAGACACGATCGGCGGTTTCGGTTTCGCCCAGCGCGACGAGATGCACTTGATACGGCGCAACCGTGATCGGCCACAGCAGGCCCTTGTCGTCGTGATGTTCTTCCGCCACGCAGGCCAGCAAGCGCCCGGAGCCGATGCCATACGAACCCATCACGATGGGCTTCTCCGTCCCATCGGCCGCGAGGAAGGTCGCGTTGATGGCGGCAGAATAGCGCGTGCCCAGTTTGAAGATGTTGCCCACTTCGACGCCACGCGAAGTGTAGAGCGGCTGTCCGCAATTGAGGCACGCATCGCCATCGCCCGCCGCCGCGAGGTCGGCAATCAACGTGGCTTCGTAATCGCGCCCGAGGTTGGTGTTGAGTAAGTGATAGCCCGCATCGTTCGCACCTGCCACGAGATTGGGTGAAGCGGTCACGGCCTCATCGACGACGACCGTCACGCCGCGCAGACCAATCGGGCTGGCGTAACCCGGCGTCGCGCCCGTCGCGCGAATCTCTTCATCGGTCGCGGGGCGCAGCCAATCGGCCTTCACCGCATTGCTCAACTTGGTTTCGTTCACATCCATATCGCCGCGCACCACCGCGAAAATGAACTCTTCACGCGTGCCGCCTTCTTCTTCGTGACCGGCGATCATAAACACGGCTTTGGCCGTCTTGCTCCTGGGCACATTCAAGAAATTCGCTAGCGCCTCGATCGATTTGCAGTCGGGCGTCGCCACTTTTTCGATCGGCTTCAGTTCTTCCGGTGCGGGCGTCGATTTGGCGAAGCGCGCAATCTGTCGATTGGCCGCATAGCCGCAACTGCGGCACAAGATCAGCGTGTCTTCGCCCACGGGCGTGAGGTACATGTACTCGTGCGCGAGACTGCCGCCCATCATGCCCACGTCCGAACCGACTGCAATTGCGGGCACGCCGCAGCGATTGAAGATGTTGAAATAGGCTTGATAATGCGCCCGATACTGCTTGTCCAAACCCGCCTCGTCCACGTCGAGCGAATACGAATCCTTCATCGTGAACTCGCGCACGCGGATCAGGCCCGCGCGCGGGCGCGGATCGTCGCGGAACTTGGTCTGGATGTGATAGACCAACTGCGGCAGTTGCCGGTACGATCGAATCTCGGTCTTGCACAGATCGGTGACGACTTCTTCGTGCGTCATCGCCAGCACCATGTCGCGGTCTTTGCGATCCTTGAAGCGCGCCATCTCCGGCCCGATGGAATACCAACGCCCGGTGGCCTGCCACACCTCGGCGGGATGCGCCACCGGCATCGTCATCTCCTGCCCGCCGATCGCGTTGATCTCGTCGCGCAAGATGTTTTCGATTTTGGTTAATGATCGTTTGGCTAAGGGCAAATACGAAAACAGGCCCTGTCCCAACTGCCGAATAAAGCCCGCACGCACCAGTAATTGATGGCTGATTGCTTCAGCGCCGACGGGTGCTTCACGCAAGGTGGAGCCGAAATGATGGGAAAGTCGCATAATTCTCCTGTGTGCCAAAGTGTTTGCAACCAGTGTGGCGCTGTGCTATGCCGCGAGGAACTCGGTTGGTGTAACAATCTGCAGGTCCGGCACCTGCCCGAAGTGCCGATCGTTCAGGGTTAGCAGGGGCAGGGCATACTCCAGACAAGTCGCTGCAATGAGCGTGTCTTTCACGCCAATATCATGGTTGTTGCGCAACAGGTCAGCATGTAGCCGGGCCGCGCGCCGGGCGGATCGATCGTCAAACGGAGCTACCAACATGGCGTTGAGAAGTGCGTTTTCGCCGCCGATCTGTCTACGGGCGCGCGCCATGCCAAACAGCAATTCGTACACGGTGACGGCGGTCACGTAGCAGATTGAATTTCTTACGGCGCGTTCAACCGCCGTCGCCGCCGACTCTTGTCCGCGCAGATACGCGATCAACATACTGGTGTCTAGGCAGATTCGGCTTTCGTCCATGCTTGCCAGCCCTGTTGATTGGCTTTCAGTGCCTCGTCAAAACCTTCATCGTCGGCCAGTGCGCCTCGCAGACTCAGAAATTGATCCAGGTGCGCCAGGCGCAGCATTTCGCCGTCGACAATGGCCTTCACTTCATCGCCCTCGCGCAGTTTCAGCGCATTCATCAAGCGCAGTGGAATGGTGATGGCGTCCTCGGCGGCACTCCTGACAATCAGCGTCATGCTCGTCCTCCTGTCCCACATTCGGGCGCGACGTTCATCGGGCAGATCGAGATACTGCCCCAGCGTAAAACCATTAATAAACGGGGTATCAGCCGAGAGACGCTCGTTACCCAACACTGTCTGGACGACCGCCTGAGTGTATTCGGCAGACGCCCGGGCTTCTTGCAGCGTGCGCGGCTGGGAAGTCGCGGTTTCGCGCAATTCAGGCGCCAGATCGAGCAGGCGTTTTCGATCGGCCAGGCTCATCTGGCGAATGGCGATGGCCAGTTGTTCAATGCTTACCGGCATGATTGGCATGGCTGTGGTCATGATCTTTCACCTCAACAAACGACCCCACACTTATTGTAGCACACCACTTTTAGCCTGGCCCGTCGTCTTGAGCGCTTGCGCCAGTTCCTTCTTTGCGTTCTCGGCGTTCCCTACAGCGGCATAGTTGTTTTGAATCGCCCGCACCAGCGAAGTCAGCGCCGAGTTGATCGGTGTGGGCGCGCCCAACGCGTGACCTTGTTCGACGATTTTACCATTGATCGCATCGATCTCCGTTAGCCGTTGATTCAGCACATCCTGCAGCATCGACGAGAAGTTGGTGGCCGTGAGCGTGGCGACTTGCTTCACACGCTCGACGGGATCAGGATAGGGCAGGCGGATGCCCAGCGCAGCCGCGACGGCGGCGGCCTCTAATGCGGCGGCCTTCATCAACTCGATCGTGTCTTCACTCTCGACGAGCGCGCCGTTGGGGATGCGCAGGATCGCCGTCAACGGATTGATGGCCGCGTTGATGATCACTTTGCCCCACACCAGTCCGTCGATGTCGGCGCTGAGCTGCGCCTTCAGGCCCGCCGAATTCAGCAGCGCCGTGATCTCATAGGCATGATGGTGCGCGGACCAATCACTGGGGGCGGCCAGTTCGATCGGGACGTAGCCCAGATGCGTTGCGCCGCGTCCGCTGGTGCGGATGTGTCCCGGCGCGAGCAGCGTCGCTCCTTGCATCGTCACGCCCTGCATCGCCCGATCCACACCCACCTGCGCGGATAAAATCTCGATGTTGCCCAGGCCGTTCTGCAGGGTCAGCGCTACGCCATCGGGCTTGAGCGTCTTCGCGGCGACTTCGGCGGCGACCGCTGTTTTGTAGGCTTTGGTCAACACGATGGCGAGATCGGCGGCGGGCGCGTCGTCGGGATCGGCGGCGGTGTGGATGCTGTGACAGCAGCTATCGCCGTCGATGGTGATACCGTGCTCGCGGATCGCGTCCAATGCCTCGCGCCACGAGCCGATCATGGCGACATCCGACACATCCGATAATCGCGCCGCGAAGAGCGTCGCCATCGCCCCGGTGCCGATAATTGAAATCTGCATTTCGTCTCTCCTTCGCTCTGTTTCTCTATCCCTCAGTCGACGGAGGGACGGAGAGACGGCGGGACAGAGTCAACAAACGCCTCAAACTCCGCGTCGTCGATGGCGAAGGAGTTTTCGACAGTGGGGAAGGCGCGCGTGCTGACTTCGTTCACGTACTGCTTCACGGCCTCGACGATGATCGGCTTGATGTTGGCGTAGCGTTTGTTGTGTTTGGGCGAGAAGCGATCGAAGTAGCCCAGCAGATCGTGAAAGACCAGCACCTGCCCATCGCAGCCCGCGCCCGCGCCGATGCCGATCGTCGGGATGGTAAGCTGCTTTGAGACGAATTCGCTGACGCGCGCTGGCGTGGTCTCCAGCACGATGGCGTAAGCGCCGGCGGCTTGCAAAGCGAGCGCATCGTCGAGAAGTTTGTGCGCGCCCGATCGGGTTTTGCCCTGCACCCGATAGCCGCCCAACTTCGATGCGGATTGCGGCGTCAGGCCGATGTGGCCCATCACGGCGATGCCCGCGTCCACGATCGCTTTCACCGTCGGGGCCATCTCCGCGCCGCCTTCCAGTTTGACCGAATCTGCGCCCGCTTCTTTGAGGAAACGTCCAGCGTTGCGCACGGCTTCTTTCACATCGACTTGATATGACAGGAAGGGCATATCGCCGACGATGTGCGCGTACCGGGTGCCGCGTTTGACGGCGGTGGTGTGGCTGATCATCTCGTCCATCGTGACGGGCACGGTAGATTCGTAGCCCAGCACGGCCATGCCCAGCGAATCGCCGACGAGGATTAGATCGACACCGGCTTCATCGACGGCCAGTGCACCAGGGTAATCATACGCGGTGATCATGCTGATGGGTTCGCCGCGCTGCTTCTTGGCGTGCAAATGCGGGATGGAAACTTTTTTGCGGTCCATGTTGACTCTCCTTCAGATCATGCTGATAGTAGGTCGTAAGTTTTTCGTCATTGCGAGCAGCGGCCGTATCGCGGCGAAGCAATCTCGGTATCGTTGGCAGGAGGTTGCTTCGTCGCGTCCTTCGACTCCGCTGTGCTTCGCTCGGGATGCTCCTCGCAACACTTGCACCCACTGCGTGCAGTGCGGTGTGACGGTCGTGAAACAAAACACCCGATCGGGTTGGATCACCGATCGGGCGTGAGAGAGGCGCACTGATTTAATCTGGCTTGCGTCTCGGTCACATGATCGTGATCCAAGCGAACTACCACACTACTCCACTAACTTACTAACCACGCTCGCTGCTCGTTGTATGGCGAAGTCAGCGGCACTGGAATTATAGCGCAGATATGACGATGGTACAATGGACAGAAACCTGTCAGGTGGCGCAAAGATTGATGGGGTGTTCAAATGCCGTGCGCCACCTGACAGGTTTTGACACGGAGGCTGCGATGAAAATCCCGAAATACTGGGCGAAAAGCACGGCCAGAGTGCGCGGCGACCGGGGCGAATTCGATCTCACTTTCTGGCGCTGGTCAGACACCAGTCAAACGGATGCCGCTCAGGCCGCCGATGCACGAGCGCGCGAAATGGCCGCACGTTTTACGTCGTTCGAGGATCTCGATCGATATGGCTATGCTGATCGACCGCTGCGTGAAGAAATCATCGAATCGATCACGAGCAGCGATGGCCGCGAGAGCGCCGTCGTGACGCGCAACTCGTACGGTGCGCTGATTTTGAATGCGGCGCGCGTCATGTTCATCGACATCGATTTTGAAGCGAAGTCGGGCGGGCTATCAGCCAGGCTGCGGCAGTTGAGCGGCAAAGCCCCGTCATCACCGGAGGCCGATCATCTGGCGCGCATCGAGGAATGGGCGCGGCGCAATCCGCAGTGGAGTATGCGCGTGTATCGTACGTTCGGCGGTCTGCGCGGCCTGATCACGAACGAACTATTCGATCCGATCGATCCGGGCAGTACGGATGTGTTGAAGAGTTTGAACAGCGATCCGTTGTACGTGAGGTTGTGCCGCGCTCAGGAATGTTTCCGCGCGCGCCTGACGCCGAAGCCGTGGCGATGCGGCACGCCCAATCCGCCGTCACGCTATCCGTGGCCGACGACGGGGGCTGAGATGGCTCAACGGCAATGGGAGCGGACGTATGAATACGCGGCCAATCGCTATACGACCTGCAAACTGGTGAAGCAATTTCGCTCAGCGAGTATGCCATCTGATGTGGCGCGAATTGTGGAGATGCATGATCGATATGCGTGTCGGGGTGACCACTTTGATCTGGCGTAATCCTGTCCGAAATATTCTCGGACAAGCGCCCTGAGCGGAGCAGCGTGCTTTTCCGCTGCGCAGTCGAAGGATGCGGATCAGGCTAGATTTCCCGCCGGAGCGCATCCTTCGACCCCACTGCGTTCCGCTCACGCCGTGTCCGCAGAGCGGCGGCGCGCCGGGCGGGATGCTCCCATTTAGCCAAATCTTCCCGTGATGTAATCCTCGGTCTGTTTCTTCGTGGGCTTGGTAAACAGTTGGCGCGTCTCGCCAAACTCGACGAGTTCGCCCAGCCAGAAGAAGCCGGTAAAATCGCTGGCGCGCGCGGCCTGCTGCATGTTGTGCGTGACGATGACGATGGTGTACTTCTGCTTCAAATCCTGCATCAACTCTTCGATCTTCAACGTCGCGATCGGATCGAGCGCCGAGCACGGCTCGTCCATCAAGATCACTTCCGTCTTGACGGCCAGCACGCGCGCGATGCACAGCCGCTGCTGCTGACCCAGGGACAGTTCCAGCGCCGGACTCTTGAGCTTGTCCTTGACGTCTTCCCACAGCGCGGCATCGCGCAGCGATT
>JACRBO010000597.1 GCA_016219235.1 Chloroflexota bacterium | reverse complement strand
TCGAGTTTGATCTCAGCCATTGATTTGATCGAAGACGCATGCGTTTCCGGTAAATCACTGCGCGCTCGAAGAGCCTCAAACGTCCGATCGTACCCGGCGGCCTCTAAGGCCCCGATGATCGTCGGGTTGAACAGCCCGTTCGTCTGTGCTGAATAGCGCGCGGCTAGTTCGACCACTTCGAACAACTGCGCCGAGGCCGCAAACGCTTGACCCTGTGCGGCATTCAACGCGCTGAGTTCGCTCCGCGAATCGAAACGGGTGAAGCGCGCATGCGCGGCTTGAAAGAACGCTTCCACGTCGCGCAGCGCGGGTGCGGCGACGGGGCGGTCACTGTGCCACAGCCACGCGCTGACATCGGTATTCATCGAGCGGAAACGGTGTTCGTGAATCATTACGATGTCCGGGTGCGGATGCGCGGCATCTGCGGGATGGGCTGCAAGTTCAACTGCCGCTGCAATCGCGTTGAGTCGGGCGCGGCCTGATTCGACGCGATCTGGTTGTTGTTCGTGGTTGCAGTCGTCGTCGCCGCGACAGTATCCGTGCGGGCAATGGCCGACCAGCCGAAGATGAACAGGCCAACCGCCAGGCCGATCAAATACAGTTTCAATGCCAGAAATTTTTGCTTCACGGTCATACCTCTCAATCGCTTAATGTGAATGCGCAAGCATCCCGCCCGGCGCGCCCCCGCTTCGCGGACAGGGCGTGAGCGGAGCGGCGGGCGCATCCTGAGCGGAACGCAGTGAAGTCGAAGGACGCCCGCTGCGCAGTCGAAGGACGCGGTTCTTGTAAATCGACTGGATTTGTGGCATTACCCGCATCCTTCGACTACGCTATGCTTCGCTCTGGATGCTTGTGTAGTTAATCAAAATGGAACAGGCTGTGCTCGCCGTCGTCTTCGCGTTCGCGGCTTTCAAGTTCACGACTTTCGTGCTCTTCGGATTCGCCGGATTGACCCTGCGCCTGAATCTGCGCGTAGGCGTCTTGCAAGCGCTGTTGATATTCGGCTTCGCGCTGTTGCAGCAGCGCGTAGGCTTCGTCGAGTTGCTGTTGCAGCACGGTGCCATCGGTCGAGGCAGCTGGAGCCGTATTCGCCGGTGCTGGGACTGCGGTTTGTGGCGTGCTGGCCGCGGCCGACGCTTGCGCGACGGCCAGAACGGTGACAACTAAGACTAAAGTGACAACAACGGAAATGAGCAGAGCGGTGGTGCGCTTCATGGTCTAGCCTCCAAAGGTTGAATGCTCACATTTTACGGAGAGGCCGTTAGATGACCATGAAGTCGCCGTTAGATTTTTCTCATGTTCTGTGGAAACGTCATTGCGAGCCGCAGCGGTATCGCGGCGAAGCAATCTGCGTTTGGTCGCGTCTGAGATTGCTTCGCAAAAAAGCGCTCGCAATGACGCAATGTAGGGCAAGTTGTTGACTTGCCCTACACGGTGGGGAGGGTGATGGTGAAGGTGGCGCCGTGACCGAGTTCGCTGCTGACCCCGAGCGTGCCGTGGTGGGCGGTGATGATGCTGTGCGCGATGGCGAGACCCAGGCCCGATCCGCCTTGCTCGCGCGACCGGGCGGCATCCACGCGATAGAAGCGCTCGAAGACATGGGGTAGATGTTCGGCGGCGATGCCGGGACCGGCGTCCTCGATCGTGACGCGGACGCGATCGGGTTGCGGCGCAGTCGGCGGCTGCGGTTGGATGCGCGCGGTGATCGCGCCTTCGGAGGTGTATTTGATGGCGTTCTCGATCAGGTTGAAGAACACGCGATGCAGTTGATCCGCATCACCCTGCACGGTGGCAGTTGCTTCAGTGGCGCAGGTGAGTGTCAACGCTTTGGCTTCGGCCAGCGGCCGCAGTTCGACGATGACGTCGGTAACGAGCGTGAGCAGATCGATCGGGCGCGGCTGGCCGATCACCTGGCCCGCGTCCGATCGCGCCAGCAATAATAGATCGTTCGTCAGCCGCGTGAGCCGATCGACTTCGCCGTCGATCTGGGTCAAGGCAGTTTCGTACTGTTCGGCGCTGCGCGGTCGATTGAGCGTGACGCCGAGATTGGTCTTCATCACCGTCAACGGCGTGCGCAGTTCGTGCGAGGCGTCGGCGGTGAACTGGCGCTGGCGTTGAAAGGCCGCGTCGAGCCGGGCCAGCATGGTGTCGAAGGTGCGCGCGAGGCGGCCCACTTCGTCATCGGGCAGATCGAGCTCGAGCCGGCGATGCAGGTCTTGCTCGCTGATGCGCTGCGCCTGGCGCGTGATGGTATCGATGGGGCGCAGGGCGCGATCAGCAATGAACCAGCCGCCGAAGCCCGCCGCGGCCAGCGTGATCGGCACGGCGATCAGCACGATCAGCGCGAGGCCGCTCAACGCGGATTCGGTGACGGTCAGCGGCTCGGCCACTTCGATATAGGCTTCAACGCGCCCGTCGTGCAGTCGCGGCCGCACGTAGGCGCGCGCGCGCGGCACGTTGCCGTGATCGATCGTGTAGAGCAGGCCGTCGGCGGCGCGGGCGCGATCGAGAATGGCGGGATCGACAGGCGCATTGCTGAGGAGGCCCAGCGCTTGCAAAATCTGTCCATCCGGGCTGAGCAAACGCGCGCTCATGTCGTCGGACGGGGTGTATCTGAAAGTGGAGTTGTCGTCGTCTGACTCGCCTTCGCGGCGGACGGTGCCCAGCGCGGTCAGGCTCGCCAGCTCAAGCCGTTGATCGAGGCTGCGATAGAGTTGTTCGGACAGCGCCACGTACAGCGCCGCGCTGAACGCGATCAGCGTCAGCGCGAGCAAGCCAATATGCCACAGCGTGAGGCGCGAGCGAATGGACAGGCGGCGGCGCATGGCTTAATCGCTCGCGTCGCTGATGAGATAGCCGCTGCCGCGCACGGTCTTGATGAGCTTCAGGTCGGCGTCATCGTCGATCTTGCGGCGCAGGTAGCGGATGTAAACATCGACGACGTTGGATTCGGCCACGAAGTCCAGGTTCCACACGTGCTCGGCAATTTGCGTGCGCCACAACACCCGATTGGGATTGCGCATGAGAAATTCGAGCAGGTTGTATTCTTTGGTGGTCAGTTCGATGCGGCGTTCGCCGCGCTGAGCGGTGTGGGTCAGCGTGTTTAGCGTCAGATCGGCCAGGTGCAAATCGGTGGTGCGCGAGTCGGATTGGCGACGAGTGACGGCGCGCAGCCGGGCCAGCAGTTCCTTGAAGGCGAAGGGCTTGACCAGGTAATCATCCGCGCCGCTGTCTAAACCGTTGACGCGATCATCCACGGCGTCGCGGGCGGTGAGCATGAGCACGGGCGTGGTTGTGCCGCGCGCGCGGAGTTCGCGGCAGACGCTGAAACCGTCGCGGCCGGGCAATAGCACGTCCAGCACGATGGCGTCGTATTCCACGGCGACCGCCCAGTCCAGGGCATCGTTGCCGTTGTACACCACATCGACGGCGTAGCCTTCTTCTTTTAAGCCGCGCTCCAGGAACGAGGCGATTTGACGTTCATCTTCGACGACGAGCAGGCGCATGAGTTTAGTCCGATGAGTGATGTGGCTTAATCTTAGTGAGCGTCGATTAGAGTCACGTTAAAGTGCAGGGATGATAGCATGAAAGCCGATCGGATAATAGAAGACCCTCTGGGTTTTGAAACCCAAAGGGTCTGATTGGCTGGGGCGAGAGGACGGGAGCACTGCACCGCATGTGTTTGAACCTCAGACCCCCTGTTACGTTAACTACATCTACACAGCATACATTTTGTGAAGGCCTGTTGGCTAAGTATACTCATATTTTGGAAACAACCTTGTTTGCTTCAATAAAAAAATTTCGTTCTATCAAGATTTTGTAAGTTAATCAATACCTTTGCACTACCACTTACAAGTGTTCCCTTTCCGTCATCACCCTTCTTATATACACCACCATATCTCGTTGAGAGAGCATTTTCCGCTGCATATTTGGCTAAGACGTACTGCATCGCGCGGTTATCGACTTTCCATGTCAAGGCAATGTCGCTCAAATCATTACAATCAATCCATGCCTTAGTAGACAACTCTTGCTTAACTCGTTTTTTTACGAATGCCCAATTTTCTTCTGCGAAGCGCTTTGCCTTCTTTTCGTCTGTGTCACTATCACTTCTGATTGCGAGTGCAAACGGGCCGACGATACACAAAACGATACCGGCAATGAGTGCGATGGTTGATAGGGCCGTGTCAAGCGAAAGGACGGCAACAAATAAAACTGCTAACACAATTGCGGGGAACAGGGCTGCGGGGCTACGGAATTCCCGTATCAAATCGCGGAGCAAGAATTGACTAAATTGGTTTCGAAACCGCTTTTGTTTACGATTTTTCTCCCAGTAATAATGAACGTAAGCCAGATACGTATAGCATGCAATGACCCAAATACCTAAGGCAAGTCCGGGAGATAGGAAGCGAGGCAAGGTCAGGGGGTTCAGGTTGAGTGCTAGTATCAGTGAGGCAAGCGTAATCACATCAACAATGAAACCGACAATCGTTGCGATTCTATCGAATTGAAGAATCCTTTTTAGTAAGGGCTTCTTGTCTTGAGTTGACTCTGTCATCGCTTCCTCGGTTTAGGCGTATCGGCAAACTGGTTATCGATTATACGATTTTTGTCCGTGAGGGGCAACTAAACTGACTCTTTGAAAAGATGCAATAGTCCGAACGTTCCGTTTTGCGGGTAGCGCCACGGAAAACAAAACCGCCCGTGATGTGGCATTGTGTGCCATCACGAGCAGTCTTTTGTCGGGGCGAGAGGATTTGAACCTCCGACCCCCTGCACCCCATGCAGGTGCGCTAGCCGGGCTGCGCCACGCCCCGAACGCCGCGCATTATAGCAGAGCGATGGGGGTTTGGCAAGGCGTTGGGCGATGGATTTGGCAATCCATCGCGAGCATAGCGCCTGCGTTTGGTATAATCCTTGCATGCAAATCGATCCGCCCTCTTCACCCAGCTCGCGCCTGCCGTTGATCTTGATCATCGTCGCCATCGGTCTCATCGTTACCGGTGTCATCGCGCTGATCGTCTGGCAGTTCGGCCAGTTGAGTGCGGCGTCTGTGACGCCGCCACTGCCCACAGTAGCGGCTACTCCCACGCCGATTGATCCCGCTGCGCCTGTTGAGGCTGCGACCAGTGATGGCGCGCGCAATCGTTTAGCCGTGATCGATGGTGAGCGCCTATATACGATCGATCCCGACGGACAAAATCAAGTCGCCATCGAGCCACGCGGCGAGGTGCCCACGGGCGCGTTGATCTGGACACGCGATGGCAGTCGGCTGGTGTACGCGCAGACCGTGGGAGCGAACAGCCAGTTGATCAGCGTCAGGCCGGATGGCAGCGAAGCGTTGACGCTGTTCGAGGCCGATCGCGTGAAGGTGCCGTTCTACCTCAACGGTGCGCCCGATGACGGACACATTGCCTTCTTGATCGCGGATACGACGGATGGGTTGGATATGCAAGTGGCCGCGCTCGATCAGGCCGATTCGGCGCAATCGGTGGCGAAGGGCCAGCCCAATTACGCCTCGTGGTCGCCGGATGGTCAGGCGTTGTTGCTGCACGTCGGCGGCACGGCGCGCGACGCCTTCATCGGTACGTATCGACTGGGCGACGATCAACCCACGACTATCGATACTTCGCCCGCTGAATTTCAGGCGCCACTATGGGCTACCGCTGACCTGCAAATCTATGCGCGGCGCGGCAGCGTGGATAGTTCGCTCATCAGTCAGACGAGCCAGGACTCCAAGACGCTGGCCGCCTTCGAGAATGGCATCACCTTTAGCGGTTCGCCCACTGGCGAATACATCGCCTATGCCTTGAATTCACTGGATAGTTTTCTGTTTGAGAAACTCACGGTAGTCAAGCGCGATGGCACACAAGCCAAAGTGATCGAGCGCGGGGACGTGCTGGCGTTTTTCTGGTCACCCGATGGGCGTTACCTGGCCCACCTGACCGGGACGTTAGTCGCGCCGGGGCCGGTTGGGCGGGCGGGCGGATTGGCAGCGCAGGCGCGCTCACTGCAAGTGACCTGGCATGTGATCGATGTCGGCACCAATGAGCATCAAGTCTTGACGACGTTTGAGCCGAACGAATCGTTCTTGTATCTCATTCAATACTTCGATCAGTTCGCGCAATCGATCGCGGTGTGGTCGCCCGACAGCCGTTCGCTGGTCTACACCGGCACGCCGTTTGGTGGATCAGATGGCGTGTACGTGATTGATACGCAAGCGCCCGATTCGCCGGCCAGGTACATCGGCCCTGGCGATTTTGCGATCTGGTCGTGGCGGTGACATGCGTCTCTATCGTCGTCGTCAAACCTCGTCGCGCCCATGGCAAGTGATCGGCGTGCTGGCCGTCGTCGGTTACGTGCTGGTGCAGTTCGTGACGTTTCAGTTGTCGCTGGGCCGTGTGCCCGCCACCTGGACCATCGGCGGGCAGACGTACCCGGATCAGCCGATCGATGCGGCCGTGGCGCAGGTGCAGATCGATCTGCAAGATAAGCCCGTCCGCTTGCATTATTTGTCGGACACTGTCGAACTGCAACCCACCGTCATTAGTTATACGGTCGATGTGACGGAAACGATGCGCGTGGCGCGTGAGGCGCGGTATCAAAGCGCCGCGTTGACGGACTTCATTCGCCATCTGTTTTTCCAGCCGCCGGCAGCGCGAGATGTGCCCGCTGTGATCGGTTACTCCGATGAGCGCTTGCGCGCCGAACTGGCCGCCCTCGCCACGCGCTTCGATCGGCCCGCGCTGCCTCCGCAGCCCGTCACCTCGACGATGACGCTGCAAGCCGGGCAGCCTGGTTATCAGCTCAACATCGTCGCGTCGATCGCACCGATCGAGACGGCGTTGCAGTCGGCGGCTGAGCGCACTGTCGATCTGATCGTCGACGATCAGCCGGCTCCGCCGATCACGCTCGATCAACTCTCGCGCCTGTTTCAGGCGCGGCTCACCACGTTTGACGGCGCGGCGGGAATTTTCGTCAAGGATTTGCGCACCGGCGGCGAGCTCAGCCTCAATGCGAACACACCGTATGCGGGCGGGGGCGTGCTGAAACTGCCGATGCTGATTGAGGCGTATCGCCAGTATGAATCGCCGTGGCCGGCAGCGCTGACGCAGTGGATGACGACGACGCTGCGCACAGAAGCGAGTACTGCCCCGGCCGATGAAGTACTGACGATCCTGGGCAATGGCGATGCGGCGGCCGGCGCAAACAAAGTCACGGCCTCGATGACGGCGCTGGGCCTGAAGGCCACACGCCTGCCTCAGCCGTTTACGCCGCCGGTTTCGGCCACGCTGCCGGTTGAGGCCGTCATTCAAACCACGCCCGCCGAGATCGGTGTGTTGTTGGAGATGGTGTATCAGTGCCGACAGGGCGGGGGGGCGTTGCTGGTCGCCTTTGCGGATGCCTTTACGCCGGAGAAGTGCGCCGCGCTGCTGGACGAACTGGCGCAGCATTCACCGGCGGATGTGCCGTCGCTGCTGCGTGGTGGTGTGCCCGATGCGAACGAGGTGCTCCATCGGCCGGGCGGCACCGCCAGCGCGCGCGCTGATGCGGCACTGGTCACCTCACCGGGCGGCGATTACGTACTGGTGGTCTTCCTCAGTGCCGAGGGCCGCGAGTTGGACTGGAACGGGGTTAATCCCATCTTCAACGATCTGGCAAAGGCGACCTACAACTACTTCAATCCCAAATGAAAAGCGATCCGCGGATTCACACGCATCAACACCAATGAAAAAGATTAGCGAAGATTCGTGTGAACGGGAGCACTGCACCGCACACCGCACTGCGCCCACGCAGTGGGTGCAAGTGTGTGTGCGTGGATCAATTCACTCGTCACTCGTTACTCATCACTCTACTACACGCTTCAAAATCACCAGCGTCACATCATCAAACGGCAGCACGTCACCCGTAAACGCATCCACTGCCTGCTGAATCGCCGCCACGATGTCGTCGGCCGAGCGCGCCAGATTCTCGCGGATCACCTGCTCCAGGCGCGGCACGCCAAACTCTTCGTCTTGATCATTCAACGCCTCGGTCACGCCATCGGTGTATAGCGCCAGCACATCACCCGCGCCCAGCGCGATCGTCTCTTCGCGCAAATTCACTTCCGGGATGACGCCCAGCGCAATGCCGGGCAAATTCAGGTAGTAGGCGCGGCCCGATCGGGCGCGTAACCAGATCGGCGGATTGTGTCCCGCATTGGCATACGTGAACGTCGCGCGGCGCGGATCGAGCACGCCGTAAAACGCGGTCACAAACAAATCCGATCGGGCATCGGACAAAATCAACTCGTTGGTGCGGCGCAACGCATCGGCGGGCGTGCGGCCGCCCATCGCGGTGGCGCGTACCAGCGTGCGGCTCAACGCCATAAACAGCGCGGCGGGCACGCCCTTGTCGGCCACATCCGCCACGACGATGCCCAGGTTGCCATTCGCCAGCGGCATGAAGTCATAGAAGTCACCGCCCACGCGCCGCGCCGATTTCCAATAGGCCGACAACTGATAACCTGGCACGACCGGGCAGCACTCAGGCAAAAAACTCTTTTGAATTTCGCGCGCCACGTCCAGTTCTTTTTCCAGCAACCGTTGTGTGGCAAGCTCGGTAATCAAGCGCACATTCTCGATGGCGATGGCGGTTTGATTGGCGATGCCGCTGAGGATGTTCAAGCGTCGTTGATTAGTCAGCAGATCAGCCGCGCCCCGATCGACGATCAGCGCCCCCACGATCTGATTGCGCGCTCGCAGCGACAGCGCCACGGGCTGATCGAGTTGGAGGGCGGTGACCAGCTCATCGGGTGCGGCGCGACCTGTCGCGGTGCGTTGGGTGGCCGTGCGGTTGCCGTTATCCGATCGATCGTCGTTGCCTAACGGCCACGCTTCCACCGGCAAACGCAACGCGGCAAATTCGGCTTGCGCTGCGTGCGACAAACCAAACGCCTGGCCGGGAATATACGTGCGCCGCTCGTGATCACACAACAGCACCAGGCAGCGCTCCACGCCCATGAGTAACGGTGTCAGCCGCACGATGGTGCCCAGAATCTCGTCGAGGTCCGTTTGCGAGCCGACGGCTTCCGCCACCTGCAACAGCGCCGTACTGACCCACGCCTCTTCGCGTTGGGCGATGCCAAGCTGCGCGCTTTCGATCGCCATCGCCGCCTGATTGGCGATTCCGCCGATCAAAGCCGCTTTGCGACGGCTGAGCAGTTGATCGGGCGACGCGCCGATCCACATAGTGCCAATCAATTCACCATGCGCCAGCAGCGGCAGGCCCAGCACATCGCCCGGCCCGAAGATCAGCATCAATGGATCAGGCTCGGTTTCGGCCGGGCGCAGCAGGGGTTTATTGGTCAGATGAATCTCGTCCAGCAACCAGCTCTCGCCGGGTTTCAAGCGCAGCATGGCAAAGGCGTCGGCGTGCGCATCGATGCCAAAGGCCGCCTGTGCGCGGAACACACCCGGCTCG
>JACRBO010000576.1 GCA_016219235.1 Chloroflexota bacterium | reverse complement strand
TGTTGGCGGGATCCTCGGCGTAGATGCGGCACTCGAGGGCGTGGCCGCGCCGCGTCAGATCGGATTGCGTGAAAGGCAATGCTTCGCCCTGCGCCACATGCAGTTGGAGGCCGACCAGGTCGCGCCCCGTAAGCAGCTCCGTAATCGGATGCTCCACCTGCAGGCGTGTGTTCATTTCCAGAAAGTAGAACTCGCGCGTTTTCGGATCGACGACGAACTCGATCGTGCCCGCGTTTTGATAGTCAACGGCTCTGGCCGCGGCAACGGCCGCTTGTCCCATCCACTCGCGCAGATCGTCATCCAACAACGGCGACGGTGTCTCTTCGATGATCTTTTGATGGCGGCGCTGCGTGGAACATTCGCGCTCAAACAAATGGACGACGTTGCCATGCGCATCGCCGAACACCTGGAACTCAATGTGTCGAGCGCCTTCGATGTATTTTTCCAGGAAAGCCGTGGCGTCGCCAAAGGCTTTCTCAGCTTCGCGCTGCGCGGCCTCGATCGCTTCGATCAACTGATCGGGTTGGTGGACGATGCGCATACCTTTGCCGCCGCCGCCCGCCGCCGCCTTGACGAGGATCGGATAACCCATCTTCTCAGCGGCTGATTGGAAATCAGACTGGCCCTGATAACCCGGCACGATTGGCACACCGGCAACCTGCATCAGCGTGCGGGCCTGTGTCTTGCTGCCCATGCGACGGATTGAATCGCCCGTCGGGCCGATGAAGATCAAGCCTGCCTTGCGCACCGCGTCGGCAAAATCCGCATTCTCCGACAGAAAGCCAAAGCCGGGATGAATGGCCTGCGCCTTGATCGATTTGGCCGCCACGATGATCTTGTCGCCGCGCAAGTACGACTCTTTAGGCGGCGGCGGACCGATCGGAATGGCTTCGTCCGCCAATCGCACATGCATAGCTTGCGCGTCCGCTTCGGAATAGATCGCCACCGTGCGCAGATTCAGCGCCTGACACGCGCGAATGATGCGCACGGCAATCTCACCACGATTGGCAATAAGAATTTTTGAAAGTGAATCAACACGCTTCATCGATTACTCGCTTGTTGTGCGCCGGAACGCGCGCGAATCAACACGGTCAAATACAGGGCCAAACCAAAGTTTAGGAAGTTCGTGCCGCGAATGTCGGGCACTGCGCCGATGTAAGCAGCATCAGGCGGCACGAGCGACGCTAGAAACGTCGCGATTTGCGGCACGATGATTTGATCGTACCCGATGATGACCATCGCGCCAATGATCGCTCCGGGCACGCTGCCCGCGCCACCGAGGATCACCATCGTCAAAGTCAACGTCGTAACGTGAAACGCGGCCATGTCCGGCGACACAAAGGCAAACGTCCCGGCGTATAACGCGCCCGCGATGCCGGCCAGTGCCGAACTCAAGATCAACGCTTGCCAACGATAACGCGGCACGTCGATGCCAAACGCGGCCGCCGCCGTTTCATCGACGCTGCTGGCCAACCACGCGCGTCCTGTGCGCGATCGGATCAGCCGCAGACTGATCACCACCGCGACGATCACCACGCCGATGACCAGATAATACTGTGACGTGGGTTGATCGATCGAGACAGAGAGAATCGTCGGCGCGGGCAGCGCTCCGATGCCGCCTGCCCCGCCCGTGATCGCGCGCGCACTTACCAGCATTTGTCGAACCAACAGGCCCAGTGCCAGCGTCGCCACGGCCAGATAATCGCTGCGCAGGCGCAGCGCCAGCACGCCTTTGATCATGCCAACCAGAGCAGCAAGTAACGTACTGACTGCCAACACGATGAGAAAATCAATCGGTTGCGGCAGCAGCGATCCAATGTCGCCAAAGCGATTGGTCATCAACGCGGTCGTGTAGCCGCCAATCGCAAAACTGATCGCAAAGCCGAGATCGAGCACACCCGCCACGTCCAACAACAGATTCAGGCCCAGCGCCAGCAACACATACAGGCCGATGCCGCGTAACAGGATTTGCGCGCCCAGATCAAACGCAGCCGATAGCGCGGGGAATAACGCCAGCCCGATCAAGATCGCGATCAACCACCGATCGAGCCGCGTGCGCCGGCCGGGCGCGATCAATAGTACAGTATCGCGCTCAGCCTGATCCACACCATCGGTCGCACGCTCGGCCACCAGGCCGGTAGGCCGCAGCATCAACAGGCCGATCATCAGCGTGAGCATCAGCACGGGCGTCCACTGTGCGCTCAAAAAGAAATCACTGAACGAACTCAACACGCCGATAAATAGCGCGCTCACCAACGCCCCGATGGGACTGCCGATGCCGCCGAGGATCGCCGCCGCAAACGCCAGCAGGCCGCTCTGCGCGCCGCCATCGCCGAAGGGCCGCGCGTAATACAGCGCGAAGATAAACGCGGCGATACCCACCAACACGCCGCCAAACGCGAAGGCGCGGCGGATAGTGCGATTGAGATCGACGCCGCAGATTTGCGCCAATTGCGGGTCTTGCGAACAGGCGCGAATGGCGCGCCCCAAAGCCGTGCGCTTCAAGATCATACTCACGCCCACCGCGCAGCCGATGGCGCTGGCAAGCACAACCAATTCCGTGAAATGAAACTTAACCGTGCTGTTCAAGCCCATGGCCTGTACGAAATCAACATCGGGCAGCAGAGGCGGAATGCCGTCGGTGGGCACTTCGTTCAGGCCGGGCACGCTGCGATGTTCGTGCGGCACCCAACTGGGTTGCAGCGTGCGCCAGATCAACGCGCCCTGAAAGAGGATGAACGAAATGCCGAGCGTGGCGATGAGGGGCGCCAGGCGCGATCGGTCGCGAAAGGGCCGAAACGCGGCGCGTTCGATGCCGACATTCACGATCAGGCCAAACAGCCCGGCCGCGATCAATGCCAGCGCCAGAGCGCCGATCAAGATCGGCGCGGGCGAATGACGATCCACGCCCAGTGCGCGGATCAGCGTCGTGATCACGACCGTCGTCAGCGCAAAGGTATCGCCGTGCGCCAGATTGAGCGCGCGCACCGTGCCGTAGATCACGGTAACGCTGATGGCATTCAGCGCCAGCACCGCGCCGTTGGTCAGGCCAAAGATCAAAATTTGCAGCAGGATGTCCGGGCAGTCAGGGCCGCAAGCGGTCAGTCCGTCGTCTCCGTGTTATCGATTTTCCCCTGGCTGACGTGCCGCGCTGCGGCCCGCCACTCGTCGATGTGAATAGCGTACACATGCTCTTCAAGCCACTCACCTTGCCGAAACAAACAGTCCTGAAACTGAGCCTCGCGCTGCATGTTCAACTTCTGCATCACGCGCAGTGAAGCGACGTTGCGACTGTCGCACGCTGCGATTACGCGCTGCAGGCCCAGCGTCTCGAAGCCATACGCCAGCAGGGCGGCGGCGGCCTCGGTCGCGTAACCCTGTCGTTGATAAGGCGGACTGACTACCCAGCCGATCTCGCGCACCAACTGCTCGCTATCGTGATGACAAAAGAGCAAGTGTCCGATGAAGGCTCCGTCGGCCTTCAGGTTGATGGCGAATTTATCGGGACACGCCAATTGATCGGCGTCGCCGCCCGGTTCGCGCATCATCAAACGTTCCGGTAGATAGCGCAGCACTGCCGGATCAGCCGTGTATGACAGCACCGCCTGCCAATCGTCAGGCTGCAGCGGTCGCAGAATCAGGCGCGCGGTCTCAAGCTGCGTCTCCATGGATGGACACTCCCGGTGCAGCCGACGCCACCTGTTTGAGAAAGGCCGCGACCGCCTCGCGATTGGACGGCGCAAACACGCTGTCAAGACGATCGTCGTGCGAGAAATGCAGCGTCAACGTCAGGCGATCATCCGGGCGCGTGCTCAATGACACACCGCTGATTCGATCGAGCGGCACATACGTCCAGATGCCGCCATACCGGACCTGCCCGCGCCCGATCGGACTGTGCTCGTCATCGCGGATGATGATCCATTCGGTGTCCGTCAAGATGTGAATGTGCGCCGTCGCCACCGTGCGCGACCACGACCGGCCCAACAGCGTGATGAGCGTGGCGCGAATCTCCGGCTGCAACAACGGCTGAATGACGCGCTCGCCCGGCAGCAGGCTGCGCCGCGCGTAGTTCATGAATTTGAAATTCTCGTTCAAGAGATAGTCGAACTTGCGCTGTTCGGTGGGCAGATCAGCGGCGTCAAGCCGCCGCGCCGCCGGCCGGATCTGGTTGATGAAGGGCACAAACAGGTTATCGTTTACGACGTTGAAGCGCAGCGTTGAGGCGGTCAACTGGCCGTCGGCCGGGCCGCTGATCTTCATCCAACCGTACAGCAGAATCGCGCCCAGCTCGACGTAGTGAATATCCGCCAGCGCATAGCGCGTGGTGTTCAGGCGCTGCCGGTTGCGTTCCAACACATACAGGTCACGCTCCAGACTGAAGATCAGCCGCTCGAGTTCGCGATGCATGAAACCCGCAAAGGTCGGCGTAAGCACCGCGTACGGCAAGGTCCGCCCGGCCAGCAGTTCAGCCATGAAGCCGTGATAAAACTGTGGCAGGTCGGCGCGCGATCGAATTGCGCGCGCCCACGACAGGCGCGTTTGCTCGCCGCCCGTCAGCATCGGCAGTTGCCGTGTCTCCAGTTGTGCGATCCGGTCACGTTCGATCTGCAAGCGTCGTTCGAGATCATCGGACATGCTATGCCTCCTATCACCCCCGCGTTAGATTACATTTTGAGCAGGCCGGGCTCCCACGCCCGGCGGCGTGTCCCATGGGGAGGCTTCACACGGAGCCGCCTCTGCTGACTTGTCTAAACACCAGTGGCGTTAGCTCAACACCCCACGTTGTTGAAGTTCGATCTTCAACTGCTGCGGCGATTGAAACTGGATCGCCGTCATTCCAGCCCGATCGGCCCCGGCGACGTTCACGGCTGAATCGTCGATGAAGATGCAGTCCTCCGCCGCCTGACGAATCTGCTCAAGCAGCAGCGCATAGATGCGCGGATCAGGCTTGAGCAATTGCACATCAGCCGAAATGAGTTGGCTGTCAAAGTATTCAAAGAAGCGATACTTGTGGCGCAGCACAGCATACTTCTCGGTGGATATGTTGCTGAGCAAACCCACGGTGTAGCCCGCGGCCTTCAACCTCTGCAACAAATCAACCGTGTCGTCGATCTGTCCCGTGATCGAATCTTCCCAGTGCTGATCGTAAGCGCGAATCAGATCCGCGTACTGCGGGAATTGCGCGCTCAACTCGGCCACGCCATCGGCAAACGAGCGCCCTCGATCTTGTTCAAGATTCCAGGCGTGGAAATCGATCTCGGTCAAGAATTGTTCCATCGCCGCGAAATCATTGTTGAAGAAACGACCGTACAGATGACGCGGATCCCAATTGACCAGCACGCCGCCCAGATCGAAGATTACGGCTTGATAACGTTTGTTCATGATAAACCCGTATTGTCCACCTTAAGAATGGATTGGCTTACGCGCCAGGACATAGCCCCGGCGACTTTGATGTTGATTATCCATCAGACGGCAAACGCCTTTTCCAGCGCGGCCTTCATCACTGCTTCCGGCGCGGGCTGTCCCGTCCACATTTCGAAGCCCAGCGTTCCCTGATACACCAACATCGACAGGCCGTTCAGCGTCTTGAAGCCGCGCGCCCGCGCCGCTTGCATCAAGCGCGTGTCCGGTGGATTGGGGATCACATCGCAGACCAGCACATCCGATCGGGCCGCGGACAAATCCACGTCGGGCGTCGAATCGACATCGGGATACAGGCCGATCGAGGTGGCGTTGACTACTACATCGATGGTGTCCTCAACGCGATACGGCTTGTCCCAGGCGATGAATCGCGCTTGAGCCGACGTGCGCGCATTGAGGTGATCGACCAACGCCTGCCCGCGCGCGACGCTGCGATTGACGACGATCAATCTGGCCGCGCCCGCCAGCGCGAGTTCCACTGTGATGGCGCGCGCCGCGCCGCCCGCGCCCAACACCACGATCGATTTGCCGCGCGGATCGAAGCCGGCCTCGCGCACGCCGCGCAAAAAACCTTTGCCGTCGGTGTTTTCGCCGATGAGGCGATCACCCTCGCGACGCACGGTGTTCACCGCGCCGATGAGCGCCGCATCGGGCGAGACTTCATCCAGCAGCGGCATCACCGCCACCTTGTGCGGAATGGTGAGGTTGATGCCTTGAAAGCCCATCGCCCGCAGACCGCGCACGGCGTCCGGCAGCGCGGCCGGTTTCACTTCGATGGTGAGATAGCGCCATTGTAAGCCCAATGCTTCAAAGGCCGCATTCTGCATCACACAGGTGGGATTCTCCGCGACGGGATGGCCTAATACGCCAACAAGTTCTTCTGTGTAGTTGGTTGCCATGATCGTTCCTTTTTCAATATCCTCGCTGGATTACTGAAGGCACACGCTGGATTTGGCAATCCAGCGCGAGCGGCCAGTCTTACACCGTAATCTCGATCCGGTTCCCATCAGGATCGAGCACCACGCTTTCGTAGTAACCATCGCCTGTCGTGCGCGGGCCGTCCAGCACGCGATAGCCATCGGCGCGCAGGCGGGCCGTCAGCACATCCACCTTCGCCATCGAACCGACGGAGATCGCCAGGTGAATGTAGCCTGTGAACTGCGCCTCGACATCGTTCTTCGATCGCGGCACCGTCGGCATCCGCATGATTTCCAGTCGCGGGCCGCTGCCCAACGACAGGAAGTACGATTCAAACTGATGCGCCGGGTTCACGTACTTCGCGCCGGCCGTCGCCTGAAAGTACTTCTCATAGAAGGTTTTTAATCGTTCGAGATCGTGTGTCCAGATGGCAAAGTGCTCGATGTGCATTCACTGTTCCTGTACCGACTTGCGGCGCGCCCGGTTGGCCTGCCACGCCGCGATGGCGTCTTGCCGCGTCCGATCGGGATGGGCTTTGAAGAAGTCTCGCATGTGCCGATTATATTCGAACTGCGGCGCGATGTCCGTCTCGACGCGCGGCGCGGCCCGATCGGCTTGCCACGCCTCGATGGCGGCGCCCAACGTCTGGCCCGTGCCCTGCCGGATGAAGTCGCGCATGACGCCGTTGAAGTGAAAGTACGGCCCGATCTCTTGCAAAAAGAAAGCGCGCAACCGCTCGCTGCAACGCCAATTCAAACCGATGGCCGTATCGCGTGTCAACGTCTGGGGCAGCGGATCGCCTGATGTACGGCGCGTTGTCGGCACACGCACTGGCCGTTGTCTCGTGTCAAGAAACAGCGCAATGCGCTCGGTCAGATCGGCCTTTGAGCCACTCGTCGACAAACCGTGTTCCCGACAGAAGACCAGCAATTCGGCCTTGAGCCAATAGAAACTGCGGAAGTCATCGGCAGTTAGTTGGGGCGTAAGCAGCGGCCTGGTCATGCTTGCCCCTGTGTCTCATCGAGTATCGCCTGCACACGCCCGATCTGCCCGTCTTCCAAACGCACTTTGATGCCGTGCGGATGCTGCGCCGACGACGTGAGAATATCCTTCACGATGCCGATCGTGCGTTTGCCCGAACGTTGATCCTTTTTCAAAACGACCTCCACTTTCAAGCCGGGCCGGATGTCTTTGCGATTTTGTCCGCTCATGGCAGCCAGTCTACTTCCGGCGCACGATAGAAGTTCACGCCCAAGGCCGATAAACGCAAGCCGTGCGCGCCCAACCGCCCCCGATAGTCCTCCCACGCCCGACCGTCCTGTGGCGACCAACCGATCTCTGCGTAACCTAACAAGCGCGGGAAAGCCAGATACTCGATGTCCTTGATCGTCAACAGCGTCTCCGACCACAACGGCGCTTCGAGGCCGAGCACGTCGCCTTCAGTCACACCATTGGCGAATGTCACCGGATCCCAATTATAGGCCGTCGGCACATCGATCAATCCTGCCCATTGTAAGCCCAATTTCGTGGAAGCCTGGTACTTCATGTCCAGATACGCTTTCGAGGCCGGCGACATGATAATGGGCGCATGCTGCTTCAACGCATCGGCAATCACTTCGCCATCCCAGTACTGGGCGATCGAGGTTGGCAGCAACTCCGCGCGGGCGATCTCGGCCCAGCCGACCACTTGCTTGCCATATTTCGCCACGATGGGCTGCACGCGTTCGATGAAGCGCACGTACTGATCGGGCGGCGTGGCTTTCGCCTCATCGCCCCCGATGTGGATATACGCCCCCGGCGTCAACGCCGCCAGTTCGCCGATCACATCGTCCAGAAATTGATAGGTAAGGTCTTTATCGATGCAGAGCGAACTAAACCCGACTTCGATACCGGTGTACAAATCGGGCGCGACGCCATTACAGTTCAACTCTGGATAGGACGCAAGTGCCGCATTAGTGTGGCCGGGCAAATCGATTTCGGGCACGACGGTGATGTAGCGCGCCTGCGCATACGCCACAATCTCCGCGTAGTCGGCTTGCGTGTAGTAACCGCCCGGCGCACCATCGACGGCGGTGCTGCCGCCAACCGTCGCCAACTTCGGCCACGATTTGATCTCGATGCGCCAGCCTTGATCGTCGGTGAGGTGCAGGTGAAAACGATTCAATTTGTAATAGGCTAACAAATCGATGTAGCGCTTCACGTCGGCCACACTGAAGAAATGGCGCGCCACGTCCAGCATCGCACCGCGCCATGCAAAACGCGGTCGATCTATGATCGTGCCCGCCGCTATTTGCCACGGGCCGCTTTGAGCGGACGCACGCTCGATGTCGGGCGGCAACAACTGCCGGATAGTCTGCGCACCGCGAAAGAGACCAACGGGCTGCACGGCACTTAACCTGACTTGATCGGGCGAGATCGAAAGTTCATAGCGTTCTTCGCCCAAAGCCACATCGCCATCGGTTACAGACAGGACGATATGGCCGCCAGTGATTCGACCCGCACTGCCCAACGCAGTGGGGTAAGTGTCGGGTTTGGGTAAGACCGGTAAAGCGTAACCTGTCGCTGGCCGTAATTTCTCCGCCAGATATTCACCAATGGCAATCACTTCGGGTGTAGGCGGATCGACATACAGACACGTGTCCGCGTTGAGTGTAAACACACCGGCCGCCGGTTGAATGAAAACGGGTTTGGGAATGAGATTGTTCATGGTTTAGCAGCCTCATAAACCGATCGCGCCCACAATCGGACATTATCACAATACGCATCGGCTCCGCCCGCGATCACATCGGCCGCCGTCAGTGTCCACACAATAGGCCGCTCGTACGCGCCGTGCGCGCCGGGCCGGGCCGTAACTTTCCACGCGCGTTGATCGGACGCCACTGTATCTCGCTGGCGCTGGCGCACTTCAGCGGGCGATTTACCGCGCACCACAAAATCTTCCAGCAAGCCTAACGCGTGCCGCAAGCCGTCCGGTGAATACAGGCTGGGATGTTGGAGGTGATAGCACAAGACCATGAGGTGATGCACTTCGCCGCGCGCGGGATCTTCGACTTCCCAGTACAACATTTGATAAAAGTGATCCTGGCAGGTAGCCCCGTTCGACAGGGTCGCGCCGCAGTCAGGACACGTTTGGTTGATCATCGTGCTTGATCCACCAGATACCGCATGATCCTGCGGCCATTCGTCGCAATAGCAGCTGCGTGAAAGCCTGCCTGTTCAAAGATCGACGGTGCACCCATAAAGCGATAACTCTGATCGGGTTCGACCGGATACCCTTCGATGATGTGCGCGCCTTGCGAGCGGGCATAGTCGA
>JACRBO010000599.1 GCA_016219235.1 Chloroflexota bacterium | reverse complement strand
TGACGTCCACTTCGATCCGGGTTCGTCCGGTGTGCAGGTGCTCGATCCCGACACGCTGGAGCATCGACCCTCACGCGCCGACGATCTGGTGCGGCTGATCAAAGTGGCGGAGATGCTGCCGCAACTGGCCGCGCAATCGACTGCCATCGTGTGCGATGACGTGCCGAAATCGATCGGGGATTTGTACCGGCTGTTTCTGGTGTTGGTGTATTCGGATAAACCCATCGTGACGGGTTCGTTCAACGAGCACACGACGCAGGTGATGATCGATCTCCTGGCCGCTGATAGCGGTGGACGCGCTGCGCTGAAGATGAAACCGCGCGCCGTGTTCGACGTGTGCCCGTCGCCGCCGTTGAACTGGAGCGGCTTCGCGTCGCAAAACTTGATCGATCTGGCGCGGGCGGGTGTGCCTGCCGAGATCGTATCGATGCCGCTGGCAGGCGCGACCGCGCCCGTGACGCTGATCGGCGCGATCACGCAGCATGCGGCCGAGTGCATCAGCGGCATGACGATTCATCAACTCGCGCAGGCGGGATCACCAATCGTGTGGGGCGGAGCGCCCGCGATCTTCGACATGCGATCCGGCGCGACGCCGATGGGCGCGATCGAGACGGCGATGATCGATGCGGCCTACGCGCAAGTGGGCAAGTCGTTTGGTTTTCCGACGCATTGCTATCTGGCCGCGAGTGATAGCAAACTCGTCGATGCGCAAGCCGGGTTGGAAAGTGGCATCAGTGCAGTAGTTGGCGCGCTGGCCGGCGTGAACATGATCTCGGGCGCGGGTATGCTAGACTTCTTGATCTGCCAGAGCGCCGAGAAGCTCGTCATCGATGCGGAAGGCATCGCGATGGCGCAGCGGCTGCTGCGCGGCATCGGCACGCCGACCGAGACGCTGGCGACGGCGATGTTTGCACAGGCCGGTCTGAAGGGCGAGTTCTTGAAGTTGAAAGAGACGCGCCGCCTGTTCCCCGGCGAACAGCACGTGCCGTCCAAGATCATCGATCGCGGCTCGGTGCGGGCGTGGCAAGATGCGGGCGGTCTGGATGCCTTTGGTCGCGCGAAACAACGTGTGACTGAATTGCTCAGTGTATATCAACGTCCGAAGATTGCCGAAGACGTGGCGCGTGAAATGTTCGCCATCGTGCAGCGTGAGGCACAGGCAGTTGGACTGGAGACGTTGCCCGGCGTGTAGCGGAGGGCGGTTTTCAACGGATGTGAATCGGATTAACGGATGGCGCGTTGCACGGCGGCCAGCCGTTTGTGCATGAAAAACAAGGGTGATTGGAACTGTGATACCATCGCCAGATGGTATCAAAACGTCTGATTAGCCGCCGGCAAGCGCTGAAGTTGGGAGCCGGCGCTTCGGCGGCTCTGCTGGCCTCCGGCTGCCGCACATTGATCGACCAACTCAATGCGCATATGCCCACGCCTGCGCCGACCCCGACGCTGGCGCCGACTCCGACGCTGGCGCCGACTCCGACGCTGGCGCCGACCCCCACTGCACCAACCAGCCCATTGATGCCGACGGCGACGGACACGGAGGCGGCCGCCAATCCATCGGTTGCGCTGGCATCACCAGCGCCGCCGACACCGACTGTGCCACCAAGTCCGATCGAGACGCCGCGCGCCTCCGCCAACGTCGTTCGCTCACAGTGGATCGCTCCGGCCGGCGGCAGTAAACTTGGATTGCATCTCACGTTTGGCCCGCGCGCTGGATTGGATGCGTTCCTGTCACGCTGTGCGCAAGCCGGCAAGCCAGTGGCCGTCGTCAAATGCGTGGACGATTTTGAAGCAGCGTTCATGGCCAAAAAACACAGCGATAAAACCTTGACGGTGGGGCGTATCAATGCGGTCAAGCTGAACAATCAGACTTTCGCGGATATGCAGGCCTGGGAACCGGCCGAGTTCAGCCCGCCGCCGGGCGTCGCTTATACTACGGCGCAAGATGCGGCGCGGGTCTATTACGAGCTCGTCAAACCGATCTGGCAACTCAATCCTGTCATTGACGTGTGGGAGGCCTTCAATGAATTCTCGTGGCACTGGGGCTGGCAGGCCGATTTCTATATCACTTTGATGGATCTGGCTGAGGCCGACGGCTATCGGGTGGGGCTATGGTCAACCAGTGCAGGCAATCCGCCCGAGGAGTTCTATCCCGACATTGCGCGGGCGTGCCGCCGCGCCCGAGAGCATGGCAATCACATTCTGTGCCTGCATGAATATGGCCTGGATGGTCTGTTGAGAGACGCGCCGAAGAGTCTGGTGACACGCTATCGCGGCCTGTACCAATATCTGGAGCAAGCCGAGGCGGTCATTCCGTTGGTCATCTCTGAAGCGGGTGAGAATGCAGGCGGCGGTTTCACCGGCGTGGATGTGTTCATAGACGACTTCGCCTGGTACGACCGACAGTTGGGCCAGGATGAGTATGTGATCGGCTGTGCGATGTGGACGCTGGGCGATTGGAATGGCGCGAATTTTCAGGCTGCGCTGCCCGCACTGGCCGATTACATTGGCGGCGAAGGCTATGTCGTCGGGAGCAGTACGCCGTATCATCTGAACTTGCCGTTGATCCTCAACGGTTCGAGTCAATAGACCGGAGGCAGGGGGCAAGAAGCAAGATGCAGGAGGCAGGAAGCAAGAGGCAGGAGGCAAGATGCGTAGTGCGTGAGTTGTTTGTCATTTGTCATTGTTCATTGCTCATTGCGGCCGGATGTGGTTTAATCCCCGCCCGTGTCTACCCTAACTTCACAACCTCCCCGCACGCTGTTGCGACGCAATTTCCGCGCCTTATACGCCGACATCTTTGGCTACGGCATTCTGGCCGGCAGCACGCTGGCCTTCATCAATGTGTACGTCGCCCGGCTCGGCGCGTCCAACATCGAGATGGGGCTGCTGTCCGCCGGCCCGGCTCTGATCAGTTTGCTCATTGCCATGCCGATCGGCCGCTGGCTGGAACGCCGCCCGTTGATCCGCACGACCTATCTCAGTTCGATCGGGTTCCGGCTAGGCTACGTGGTCATGGTGCTGCTGCCCTGGTTTTTGCCGCCGCCCGCGCAGATCGGATCGTACGTGCTGCTGGTGCTGCTGATGTCGATTCCGGGCACGGCGCTGGCGATTGGTTTCAACGCGACGCTGGCGGCCACGGTGCCGCCCGATTGGCGCGCGCATGTTATCGGTCGCCGTAACGCATTGATGTCCTTGAGCATGACGGCGACTTCGCTGTTGAGCGGCCAACTGCTCGATCACATTGTGTTCCCGCTGAACTATCAGCTCGTGTTCGGCATCGGCGTGGCGGGCGCGGCTATGAGCACGATCTTTCTGGGGCGCATCAAGCCAATCGGGCCGATCGGTTCGATCGGATCACAGATACCCGCGTCCGCGAGACTGGGGAATGGCAACGGCCGGGGCCGCGCCCTCCGCCTCGATCTACTGCGCGGGCCGTTCGGCCTGATGATGATCGCGTATCTGTTCTTTTATCTGGGACAGGCTGTACCTGTGCCGTTGTTCGCCAAGATGCAGGTCGATCAGTTGAAATTGTCCGACGGTGTGATCAGCGTCGGGACGGCGGCCTTTAACGGCTGCATGTTGATCGGGTCGTTGTATCTAGCGCGCCTGACGCGGCGCTTCGGACATCGCGGCGTGTTTGCCATCGCAGCGCTGTTGTATGGCGCCTATCCGCTGCTGTTGGGGTTGGCCGAGAACAACGTGCTGTTCTTTGCCGCATCGATTTTGGGCGGAGCGATTACGGGCGTGATGGGCGGCGCGCAGGTCAACCGTCTGATGGAGCGCATCCCCAATGATGATCTGCCCGCGCATATGGCGCTGAACAACATGGCGGGCAACATCGCGCTGCTGACCGGTTCGATGCTGGGGCCGCTGCTGGCCGATGCGCTGGGCCTGCGCGAAGCGATCTTGATCAGCGCCGCGCTGCGGGTGCTGGCGGGCATCGCATTGGTGCGCTGGGCGTGAGTGAAGTGCGGTATACTTGGAGTTGGAGATCGCTGATGGGTGTCGACGAACTGTTGAAGAACAAGCGCAGTGACATTTTGCAAATCGCCGCGCGACACGGCGCGCACAATGTGCGCCTGTTTGGCTCGGTTGCCCGAGGGGAGGCGCGCTCGGACAGCGACATCGATGTGCTCGTCGATTTTGAACCGGGCCGCAACCTGCTCGATCGAGTGGGGCTGATGCAGGATCTGGAAGACCTGCTTGGCCGCAAAGTCGATGTCGTCACGGAACGCGCGCTCCACTGGTATATCCGTGATCAAGTCCTCGAGCAGGCTCGCTCCCTATGATCGACGATCGGCTGTACTTGATTCACATTCTGGAATGTATCGAGTGGATCGAGTCCTACACGCTCGGCGGCTACACGGCTTTTGCCGAATCGCATCAGATTCAGGATGCGGTGATTCGCAACTTCGAAATCATGGGCGAAGCCGTCAAGCGCCTGTCTTCCGATGTACGCGCTGCCTATCCTGACATTCCATGGCGGCAGGTCGCCGGTTTCCGCGATGTGCTGATTCATGATTATTTCGGCATCGATCTGGACGAAGTCTGGGGAGTGGTGCAGACCAATTTGCCTCAGTTGAAGCAACAGATCGAAACGATTCTGCACTCGCTGGATAGCTGACAAAGCGCGTGACTCTTCATCGCTGGCTACTTTTGGGGTTGATGCTCGGTTGGTTGTTATCGGCTTGCGCCGCCACACAGACGACCACGCCCGCCCCGACACGCACACCGCGTCCAATCGTGTCGCTCGTTCCTACAATTACACCCAACCCGCCGCTCGCGCCCGATCCCTTTTGCGCCGCTGACTTCGTCGTGCCCGATGGGCAGGGCGGTTTGATGTGCCAGCGCACGGGCCTGCCTTACAAATTCATCGGCGTCAACACACGCGAACTCGCCTACCTGGCCGATCAAAACCCCAAACTCGATCGAACCGAGGTGTATCGCGTCGATCTGACCGGTGCGAACCCCGGTATTTTGCAGACGCAATTGGAAACGGCCAGCCGCATGGGCGCGAAGGTCGTGCGGTTGTTTGCCCCGCGTTTCTATGACGCCAACTCGGCCATTCACACCCTCGACGACATCCTTGCCGCCAATGACAAAGTGCTCGCGATCGCCCGGCTGCTCGAAGCCCACCAGCGCATCGAGGCGCTCAAGTTCATCATCGTCTTCACCGACTTCTATGCCGCACCGCCAAGTTTTAGCGTCTACAATCTACACTGCCCCGGCTATTCGGCCAACGATTTCAGCGATCCGTTTTGCACGTTGATGCCGGGCGAGCCGCCGCACTTGAAGCCGGACTGGTTCACGCGCGATTACGCGCGCGGTTACGCGCAGCCCACCTTTGGCGAGGGGTCGTATCGGCAGTATGTCGAGACGCTGATCAGGCACTACACCGTGCCGATCAGTGTCACGCTCGCTACAGCCTCGATCCAGATCGTGCCGCAACAAATCCTTGCCTGGGAATTGGGCAACGAACTCAAGGTCGATGATCCGCAACAAGCCGTGAGCATCATGCAGGGCTTCGTGCGCGATGTGGCCTGCTTCATCCATCAGGTCGATCGCCATCCGCGTCTGGTCGCGCCGGGTTTTGTCTCTACTTTTCACGCCACCAACGGTCAGGGTCACGACCCGGCCGCGCTGTACGATCTGCGCTGCGCCGACGGGCGTGCGGTCTTCGATCTGGGCACGGTCCACGTGTACAACAATCAATGGTGGTTGCCGCGCGGGGTGATCGTGCCGCACAACGAACGCAACTTCGGCGACCGGCTCGATCAATATGTGGACTATCGCTGGTTTCAGGCGCACCCACTACCGTATATCGTGGAAGAACTGGGTTTTACGGGCGGCAATCGTACTCAGGCCGGCGACAGGTGCATGGATAGTTCATTCACCAACGATAACGCGGTCTGGTCGGGCAGTGCGGCGCGCGGCGATGGCAGCGGCGCGGACGTTGCTCTCCCGGCGACGGGTCAAACGCGCGGACCCGCGGTTGCCGCTGCGCTCGATCGGTTTTTCGCGCTCAACGCGAGCGGCGTGCTGCCGTGGGCGTTTCAGGCCGGATCGGTCGATCTGGGGGCGCACGACGCCTGTCGCGGCCTCGATCCGATCTATCACACCGACTGGGCCGATCTGTTCGAGGCGTATTGCGAGCAAGCCCGGCGGTTAGATCAGCGCACACTGGCGTGTCAATCGTGATACTACGCGTGGCCGGTTCGACGGGCGGCGGGATCGATGGTACAACTCTATCCATCGGCCGATCAAGCGGTCTGGTCTGGCACGCACTGGGAGGACTTAAAACATGACGGTTGAATTGACCCCTAAAGGCACGCATGGCGCAAACATGAACATGCCACGTCCGCTATGGAAAGTTGTCCAGGGCATTCTATCCCTGATGAGCCGGCTAAGCGGCCGACATTTACTCTCTTTGATCACCACAGGCGCGAAGTCGGGCCGCCTGCATACCGTGCCGCTGGGTTGGTTCCCGGATGCTGCGGGTGAGGCCGATGCTTGGCTCGTCGTGGCTTCTTACGGCGGAATGGCCCGGCATCCCGCCTGGTATGTAAACATGGCGAAGAACCCTGACAAGATATGGATCGAGGTCGATAAGCGCAAACTAAAGGTTCGGGCGGAATCGTTGAAGGGTGCGGAGCGTGAGGCGGCCTGGCGGCGCATCACCGCCGTCGCACCGAACTATAGCGGGTATCAAAAGCAAACCGACCGCGAGATTCCCGTCGTCCGCCTTACACCCGCGCCATAAGCACGCCAACCGCGAGATTACCCCTTTCCCGATCTGTGCGCCGTCCACTCCCTCCCCCGTCGATATGCTTTTTATCGACGGGGGAGGGCCGGGGTGGGGTTCCGCTCTTCCCCCGTTTGACCCCCGACTTCATTCTCGCTATACTTGCCTTACCTTCCGAAAAGAGACGCAATCATGACCGAACTGATCTGGGACGGCAAATACGATGACGCTGGCCGGCGCGTTGCCCCATTGCGTGTAGCCCTGCCCTTTCAAACCATCGAGACGGTGAACGAATCCGCCCAACAGCGGCAAATGGCGCTCGATTTGTTCAGCGCGGGCCGCGATGCTGAATGGCGCAACCGCCTGATCTGGGGCGACAAGAAGTATGTTCTGCCGTCTTTGTTGGCCGAATTTGCGGGCAAGGTAAATTTGGTTTACATCGATCCGCCGTTTAACGTGGGGGCGGATTTTTCTTTCACGGCGACGATCCCCGACCACCCAGACACCGACGAAGACGAGACGACCAGCTTTGTGAAGCAACCCAGCGTTATTGAGCAGAAAGCCTACCGCGATACGTGGGGACGCGGAATGGACTCGTATTTGCAATGGTTTTATGAAGCGGCGGTGTTTCTGCGTGAACTGTTAGCGGAGGACGGCAGTATCTACGTACATTTGGACTACCATGTGTCACATTATGCGAAAGTTGTAATGGACGAAACCTTCGGAGAAGAAAATTTCCGAAACGAAATTGTGTGGAAGAGAAAAGGCGGGAGTGCAAACCCTCAAAACCGACTAGGTGTAGTAACAGATTCAATTATTTGGTACTCGAAGGCCGATGCGATAGTCTTTAACCAGCAATACACAAAAGATAGCGATGAGGCCCAAAAGTACATCGAAGAAAGGTTCAATAGAATAGAACAGAGAACTGGCCGACGTTTCATGGACTCACCCCTTGTTAGCCCACATCCTAGACCGAATCTGACTTACGATTACAAAGGGTTCGCCTCCCCTCCAAATGGCTGGTCGATCTCACGTGAAATAATGGAACAATGGGACAAAGAAGGTCGCCTGTTTTTCCCTGATGACAAAACAAAACGTATTCGTCGAAAGATTTACTTGGACGAATACATAGGCCAGCCAATTCAAAATCTTTGGAATGACATTTTCGTGATCAATTCGCAGTCGCATGAATTTGTCGGATACGATACCCAGAAGCCGGAAACTCTACTAGAACGCATACTCAAAACCTCATCCAATGAAAGCGATCTGATACTGGATTGTTTTGGCGGCAGTGGTACTACAGCGGCCACAGCCGAAAAAATGAATCGGCGGTGGATCACGTGTGACCTGGGCCGCTTTGCCATTCACACCACGCGCAAGCGCTTATTGTCCATCGATAATGTGCGCCCGTTTGTGGTGCAGAACCTGGGCAAGTATGAACGGCAAATGTGGCAGAAAGAAGCGTTCAGCAATCAGCAATCAGCAGTCAGCAATCCACAACGTGCTTACATCGAATTCATCCTCAATCTCTACCACGCCCGGCCTATCACCGGCTACGTGTGGCTGCACGGTGTCAATCGGGGGCGCATGGTGCACGTGGCCGCCGTCGATGCACCCGTGTCCGCGGGCGATGTGACCAACATCGTGACCGAGTTCAAGAAATCGATCGGCAAGGGCAAAGATTCTCCCGCCACCAATGGCATCGACGTGCTGGGCTGGGACTTTGCGTTTGAGATCAACGAAGTGGCGCGGCAGCAGGCGGCGCAGGCCAACGTCAACGTGCGTTTTGTCCGCATCCCGCGCGACGTCATGGACAAGAAAGCCGTCGAACAGGGCGAAATCAAATTCTTTGAACTGGCGGCGCTGGCGGTCGAAGTCAAAAAAAGCAAGCGCGACGTAACCCTGACGCTAACGGATTTTGTCATCCCGCCCGATGATGTGCCGGAAGATGTGCAGAAAGCGATCAAGCACTGGTCACAGTGGATCGATTATTGGGCCGTGGATTGGGACAACAAAAGCGACACGTTCCACAATCAGTGGCAAACCTATCGTACGCGCCAGGCGCCGGACTTGTTGAGGACGGCGACGCATCGCTACGAAGAACCGGGCGAATATCGGATCATGGTGAAGGTCATCGATATTCTGGGGAATGACACGACCAAAGTGTTGACAGTGGAGGTGAGGTGATGGCTCCGTTGTGGCTCAAGACACTCCGTGTGGAAAACTTCAAACGCTTTGAAACCCTTGAACTGGATTTTAAGGGATTTAACTTATTGGTCGGGCCAAACAACAGTGGCAAATCAACCGCCCTGCAAGCTTGCGCGCTCTTCAATTTTTGTTATCAAACCTGCCTCGACCGGCGCAACGGGCATCTGGCATTTCAGAATCGCACCTTTGGCCCGGACGAGTTTATCACCGTACCCGCCGCCGAACCGTTGGACTTGTGGAAGGATCGCCGCGCGCAGCGCGGCAACAACGCCATCCCCATCCGCGTTAAGGGTGAGTTATATTCCGGTCCCGGCTACGAGTTTGAAGTTGTGTTGCGCTTCAATCGATTTAGCGTTCAAAGTGTGTCCGATACGCCGCCGCTGGAGCAGGCCTTCAATATCACACTCATTCCGGGCTATACCGGCTTCTGGCCGCGCGAAGAACGCCGTACGCCTGCCGTGCGCCGGGATATGCGCGGTCAGGCTCAGCATGGCGGCATTATTCGCAACCTGTTGCTTGACTTGCGCGAAGACCCGCAGCGGTGGGAGCGCTTCATTCAGGAGTTGGCAGCGATTTTTCCGAGCATTCATTTACAGCGGCCAGAATTTGACGAACAAACGGATCGTTATATTCGCGTGGGCTACACGGAAGGGGTGGAACTCTCCTCGGATCGGCGGCGTAAGACTCCTGAACTTGACTTGTTTTCAGGCGGTAGCGGCTTTCATCAATTTGTGCAAATTCTTTCGAGTATCCTGGTGGAAGACGCTACAACGGTCCTCCTGGATGAACCAGACGCTCATCTATTCAGCAAACTTCAATCAGACTTGTTTGCTGTCATGGATCGTCTGGCAGATGGCGGCATTCAGATTATCGCGGCAACCCATTCGACCGAACTGGTTGCGGCGGCGCGCCCCAATCAACTGATCACGTTTGCCAACGGTGAGCCACGCCGCTTGCAGGTCTGGCCTGAAGTACTCAACACGGTATCGGCCCTGGGCGGTCTTGAAAATCTGTCGCTCCTGTTAATCGACGCTTATCGAAAGGTTATCATCGTCGAAGATAAATCGGACGAGCAGTATCTGCGACTATGGCTCAACTGCATTTTGGGCGCCGACCGCTACAAACGCATCCAGCGGCGGTTGGTTTTTCTTTACAGTCAGGGGCGGCCGACCGGTGATGGTGTAGCACGCATGATACACACGCTCAAGCAAGCTTTCCGCGCTGACAGGCCGCTTGATGTGAAAGCGTTTGTGGTTGCTGATCGCGATTATGCCCTGGCTGAACAACTCGCCGCCGAGCGTGCGCGCTATCAAGCCGCCCCCTTCGTTCAATCTCAAACCTGGCGCATCTGGAATCGAATTGAGATCGAGAATTACTTGTTAGCGCCCGATGCCATTGCCCGCGCCGTCGTGGCCGCGGCGGTTGACCAGTTGCCGATGTTTCAGCCGCAGCCGCAGGACGTCGTTGAAATGGTCGAGGAAATTGTTGCCGAAGCACGAGAACCATTGCGCTTGCGGTTGATCAACGCCTTGAGCGACTATAATCGCACCGAAAAACTGGGCTGGGAAGCGGCCACCATTACTCAACGAGCCGAAGCCCTGTTGGATAGCTTATGGGCTACCGAGAAACGTTATCAGTGGTGTGACGCCAAAGAAGTTGTCTTACCGAGAATGCGGGAGCGCCTGCGCGATCAGTATCAGATTCAGTTAGCCGATTCCAGCATCATTACCGCTATGGCAGATGCTGAGATTCCAGTCGATTTGCGTGAAACAGTCGAGGCCCTTGCACAGTTTGTGGGTGAAGGATAGCCCATGCCGCGCCGCAAAACCTCGCCAGACGCCCAATTGAACTTCCTTGAGCCGAACGTCAAGACCGCCCCGTGTGTGCCGGCCATTCGCAAAGCCGTTGACGAGTGGCGGGCCAAAGATTACAAGGGCGCAACCGAGACCACGCGCATCCTGTTCAAGCACTGGTTTCAGACGCAGCACCGCATCAATGGCCGACCGTTTGTCTACCACGATTCACAGCGCAACGCGCTCGAGACGCTGGTCTACCTGTACGAAGTGGTCGGGGTGCGTCGCCATAAAGACTTGATCGAGAAATACGCCGGGACCAACAACAACTTGCGGTTGTTGCAGTATGATGACTTCGCCCGCTACGCGATCAAAATGGCGACCGGCAGCGGCAAAACCAAAGTCATGTCACTCGCCGTCACATGGCAGTATTTCAACGCCACAGCCGAAGGCCGCGACGATTACGCCAAAACCTTTTTGCTCATCGCACCCAACGTGATCGTGTTTGAGCGGTTGCAGTTCGACTTTGCCAACGGGCGTATCTTTCGGGCTGATCCCCTTATTCCGCCTGAATTGCGGATTTATTGGGACTTCGACTGTTACATGCGCGGCGATGGGGAACGCGCGCACTCACAAGGCGCTTTGTACCTGACGAACATTCAGCAGATGTACAACCGCCCGGCCAACGACGATAACGAGCCGGATGTGATGACGGCAGTGCTTGGCCCCAAACCGCCCGCGCAACAGATGGAAGTCGAAGACTTCGATCGGCGGATCATCGCCCGCTGTGAGCCGGTGATGATCCTCAACGATGAAGCCCATCACACTCACGACGAAGACAGTGAATGGAACAAGGGTCTCCGCCGTTTGCACGATGCCTTCTCCTCTCTCCTGACGACGGCCACATCGTCGTCGGGAGAGGGGGCGGGGGTGAGGTCTCAACTTGATTTTACGGCGACACCCCGGTATAGCAAGGGCGCATTGTTCACGTGGACAGTGTTTGACTACCCGCTCAAGCAAGCCATTATCGATGGCATTGTAAAGCGCCCGGTCAAAGGCATTGCCACGGGCATTCAAGAAGCCCGATCGGACATTGCCAGCACTCGCTATAAAGCCTACATCACGGCGGGCGTGGAACGCTGGCAGGAATACCGCCAACAACTAATGCCGCTCAACAAGAAGCCGATCCTGTTCGTGATGATGAACGACACGACCGAGGCCGACGACGTGGGCGATTACTTACAGCGCAAGTATCCGTCTGAGTTCGGCGGCGATAAACTGCTGATCATTCACACCGATCGATCGGGGGACGTCTCCAGGAAAGACCTGGACAAGGCGCGTAAAGCCTCGCGTGAAGTCGATGATCTCAAGAATCCGATCAATGCGATTGTTAGCGTGTTGATGCTGCGTGAAGGTTGGGACGTACAAAACGTGACGGTGGTTGTCGGCTTGCGGCCCTACACGTCGAAAGCCAATATTCTGCCAGAGCAAACGATCGGGCGCGGCTTGCGGCGCATGTTTCGGGACATTGCCACCGATTATATTGAACGGGTAGACGTGATCGGCAATAAAGCCTTTATCGAATTTGTGGATCAACTTGAGAAGACCGAAGACATTGCGCTCGACACCTTCCAGGTCGGTAAAGACAAACTCACGATCGTTACGATCGAACCCGATCCGAACAAGCTGGACAAAGATATCATCCTGCCCACCCTCAGCCCGATCTTGAGTCGCAAGCGCACGCTGGCCGAAGAAATCGCCGGGTTGGACGTGACAGGCATGACGTGCCCCATCTTACCGCGTAAAGCGGATGACGCCACGGCAAAGACGTTTCACTATGAAGGCTACGACATTATCACGCTGGAGAAGTTGATCGAGCGCGACTACACCATGCCGGAAGTACAGACTCCGCAAGAGGTTATCTCGTACTATGCCAAGCACATCGCGCAAGACGTGAAACTGCCGTCACAGTTTGCGGCACTCGTGCCCAAAGTGCGCGAGTTCCTGGAAGTACGGGCGTTTGGCGAGCAGGTCAACCTAGATGATCCGGTCATTCTCAAAGCCATCAATACTAAGGTGGCCCAATACGTCACCGTGCAAACCTTCCTCAAAGCCTTGCGCCCGCTGGTCGTGCAAGAATTGGAGCCGCAACTATTGAACGAGGGGCGCAAATTGTCCGGCACTCCGCCGTTTCCATATTCGCGCCCGACGCTCGCAGCTACTAAGACGGTATACAATCTTGTGCCATGTGGCAACGAATTTGAGAAAGCCTTTGCGAAATTCCTGGAAGACGCGCCCGATGTTGATCGGTTTGCCAAACTGCCCGAACAATTCGGTTTTGCCATCGAGTATACTGATTCCAACAACAACCTGCGCTATTACGAGCCGGACTTCGTGGCCGTGTTGACGGACGGCACATACCATCTGGTCGAAACCAAAGGCCGTGAAGATGTGGACGTTGCCAACAAAGATCGGGCCGCGATGCTGTGGTGTGAGAACGCTACACTACTCACCGGCATCAGTTGGCAGTACGTCAAAGTGCCGCAGAAGGAATACGAGAAGCTGCGCCCCGACGAATTTGCTGATCTTGCGGTGTTTGAACAAACGCCGATGATTTGATGGCATTTTCCCTTTTCCCCTCCCTCAGGCTACCAAGACCTCGGAGGTTTTCACAGACGCTCAGGCATCGGCTGACAGTCTTTCCATCCGGCCAGCCAGCCTTGCCAGCCAGCAGTTAAAACCTCCGAGGTCTGGTGCGGCGCAGGCATTCGGTCTAAAGTTGCATTTTCCTTTCCCCTTCCATCACGCTATCACGTCACATTGTGGGCGCTAACGCGCTGTTCATCATCTGCCCCTACGACCACGCGCTCCATTGGGCGCGGCCCGCGCACCCTCGATCACACCGCTCTTTGGCAGCGGATTAGAGGGCAACCCGGCCCGCCACAAATCTAATCCCCAAAAAACCGTGCGGGCCTCATTGATATGAAGCCCGCACCGTTTCACTCGTTACTCGTCACTTCTCACTCAATGTCAGTAAGTTAAGCCGAAGGTAACGTCATGCCCGAATGCTTCTGTCGGGCATCCAGAGTGACTATCGGCAAATTACACAGATTGGGCGTTGGATTCCCGCCACGCCCTGTCCGCGAAGCGGGGGCGCGCCTGGCGAAAGCGCGCGGGAATGACGTGACCGACGCACCAACTTAATGGCACTGACTCATCACGCACCACGCATCACGTTCTCACTTCATCACGATCGGCAGGAACACATCCGGCGCGATGCTGCCGGTCTCCTCTTCCGGCCCGACGATAACGGTCAACGTAGTCGTCGTGAACGTGTTCTGATTGTCGCGCACGCTCAACGTGATAGTGTGCGTGCCGATGCTCAGCGTATCGATCTGCAGCAGCGCCCCCGTGCCCAGCACGCCGTCGAGGTCCGACTCCCATGTGATGTGATCGTCGGGCGGCACGCCGTCTTCGATGTCGTACACCTCCGCCTCAAACGAGATCGTTTGACTGAGCACGTAGGTGGTGCCGCTGACCGGCAGCACCGCGTTGATCTGCGGCGCTTTGTTCGGCACCGTGAACACGCCGTCGGTCACATCGGTCGCGGTGTTGACGCCATCGCTCACCCACACGCGGAACTTGCCCTGCGTCGTGCCGGCGAGTAGATCGGCGTTCAGTGTCACGGTGGTTGACAGGATTTGGGCTGACAACGGATTCCACGTTGCGCCGCCGTCCGTGCTGTAGTCCAGCGAGAAGGTCAGCGGATCGCCGTCGGCGTCTGAGGCAGTCCAACTCGCGTTGAGCGTGCTGCCCGTCATCGTCACACCGCCCGTCGGAGCTTGCAGTGTCACGGTCGGGGTGTTGGAACTGACCGTGCGCGTGAAGATGTGCTGCCCGTTGGCGTTGGCAATCACGATCGACTGCGTGCCCGTCACCCACGGCACGAATTCCATGATCGCCTGCGTGGGTTCATCGTGTTCCACTGCGCCGCGCAGCGCGAAGTTGTAGTCGGCTAACACGGTGTGGCCCGCATTCAACAGTTTGATGTGGTGACTGCCGTTGAGATCGCGCCCGAATACATCGGAGCCGTCCGGCACCCGATAGAACGTGCTCAGCGTCACGGTGTCGGTGGCGGAGATGATGCTGCCAAAGACGCCCAGCTGCTCGCCCGCCAGAACCGGTTGCTTCAACAACACCGGCTCGGTGTTCATGCGCGTCCAGATCGCCTCATACGTGTAATCGCTGATCCATTGGCCGGCGCAGTAGGTCATCAGGTCGTACCAGGTGGGCGGCACGATGAAGCGCGGCGAGATGCTCCAGTCGAAGCCGTACAGCGTGGTATTGCTCCACATGGTGGTTTGCGGACTCATGCGGCCCTGCGCGTACGGATAGCTGCCGTCTGGCCCGGCCTCATCACCACAGCTGCCTGATCCGGCATACGGCGCGCCCTGCACGTGCGCGCGCCCGTACGAGTGACCGTTTTCGTGGCCGCCGTACCAGTCGCCAAAGTTGCCGTCCGGATCCCAACCGCCGGTATCGCCCGTCGGCCCGGCGGCCACATTGCCCGGTGTGCCGATCGATTTGCCGCGCATGAAGCCGCCAATATCATACGCTTGGCCGTAGTAGCGCCAACTCGATGTCTCACCGCCGCCAAAGACTTTCTTGGCCTTGTTCCAGGCCAGATCGCTGTTGACGGTATCGACGTTGGGCAGACTGTTGTACGGCGGATCGAAGTAGCCGTAATACACGTTCAGCTGATGGATGGGATACGCGGCGCGCAGCCACGCGGCCAACCGGGTCCGATCGACCGATCGGACGTGGCGCTGAACACCGCCAAAGAAGTAGTTGACGTC